>NZ_JABWQW010000010.1:0-198580 GCF_014268645.1 Pseudomonas sp. SWRI154 | reverse complement strand
CGAGCAATTTGCTGTAGTGGTCACCGATGACAACGGCACCACCGCGAACGGCAACCTCGACGTGAACATCGTCGACGACTTGCCCCAGGCCGTGGACGACAGCAACGCCGGTACCGCTTCGGAAAGCAACCTGACCCTGACCGACAGTGTGCTGACCAACGACACCGAAGGCGCCGATCACGTGGCGTCCGGCCCGATCAATCCCGGCACCTTCACCGGTACTTACGGGACCTTGGTTCTCAACGCCGACGGTTCCTACACCTACACGCTGAACACCGCCGACTCGGATTTCAAAGGGCTGCACGGTGGCGGCAGCGGCACTGAAACCTTCACCTACACCCTGACCGACGCCGATGGCGACACCAGTACCGCGGACCTGGTGCTGCAAGTCCATAACAACGACGACCCGGTGATCATCACCGGTCTCGACACCGAAGGCGGCGAGCTGACGGTGCAAGAGAAAAACCTCGACGACGGCAGCAGTCCCGACGCTTCGGCGCTGACCCAAAGCGGCACCTTTACCGTGACTGCGCTGGACGGCGTGCAAACCCTGAGCGTCGGCGGCATCAACGTGGTCAGCGGTGGCGTCGCCGCCGGTTTCCCGCAATCGATCACCACCGCGCTGGGCAACACGCTGACCATCACTGGCTTCAACGCCGCCACTGGCGTGGTCAGCTACAGCTACACCTTGCTCGACAACGAAGCGCATCCCAATGCGAACGGCGCCAACAGCCTGGGCGAGCAATTTGCTGTAGTGGTCACCGATGACAACGGCACCACCGCGAACGGCAACCTCGACGTGAACATCGTCGACGACTTGCCCCAGGCCCACGCCGATTCAGCCTCGGTTGAGGAGGGCGGGACGGTCAGTGGCAATGTGCTGAACAACGATGAAGGCGGTGCCGATGGTCCTGCGGCGAGCGGTGCGGTCATCGGCGTACGGGCGGGCGGCGACACGTCGACCTCGGCCGTCGGCGGTCTCAATACCCAGATCAACGGCGCCTACGGCTACCTGACCCTGGATGCCAACGGCAACGCTATTTACCACAGCAACCCGAACGTCGTCAGCGCACCGGGTGCCACCGATGTGTTCACCTACACCGTGCGCGACGCCGATGGCGATGAAAGCACTACGACCATCACCATCGACGTGCATAACAGCTGCCTCGTCGCTGCGCCGGATCATGAGATCAGCGTCCATGAACGCGCGCTCGACCTCAACCAGGATGGCCAGGACCTGGCCCCCGGCACCGTCACTGGCAGCACGCCGAATGCCAGCAGCGAAACCGCCAGCGGCAGCCTCGTGGATGCGGTGACCGGTGCGGTCGGCGCCGTCACGTTCGCGCTGATCGGCAATGCCACCGGCGCCCATGGTCAATTGTTGCTCAACCCGGACGGTTCCTACACCTACACCCTGACCTCGCCCGCAACGACAGCGCCCGCCGCCAACGATGGCCCGAATGTGCTGAGCGAAAGCTTTACCTACCAGGCCACTGATTCACTCGGCAACACCGTCACCAGCACCATCGTCATCAACATCGTCGACGATGTGCCCAAGGCTCATTGCGATACCGCTGCGGTGGTGGAAGGCGGGACGGTCAGCGGTAATGTGCTGGACAACGACGTGTTGGGCGCGGACGGTGGCGCGGTGCTTGGCGTACGTGCCGGCAACGATACTTCAACGCCGGTCACTGGCGGCCTCAACACGCAGATCAACGGCACCTACGGCTACCTGACCCTGGACGCCAACGGCAACGCGGTTTATCACAGCAACGCTGACTCGGTCGGCGCACCGGGTGCCACCGATGTGTTTACCTACACCGTGCGCGATGGCGACGGTGACGAAAGCACCACGACCATCACCATCGATGTGCACAACAGTTGCCTGGTCGCCGAAACCGACCACGACGTCACCGTCCATGAAAAGGCCTTGGACCTGAAACAGGACGGCCAGGACCTCGCGCCTGGCACCGCCACGGGCAGCGAGCCGGGTGCCACCAGCGAAACCGCCACGGGCACCTTGGTCGGTTCGGTCACCGGCGCGACCGGCGCCGTAACGTTTACCCTGGTGGGAGACGCCACCGGCGCCCACGGCCAATTGCTGCTCAATCCCAACGGCTCCTACACCTACACGTTGACTTCACCGGCGGCAACCTCGCCCCACGCCAACGATGGCCCGAATGCGCTGACCGAAAGCTTCACCTATCAGGCCACCGATTCCCTGGGCAACAGCACTACCGGCAACCTGGTGGTGAGCATCGTCGATGACGTGCCCAAGGCGGTCGCGTCTGAACGTTCGGTCACGGCGACGGAGATCGATTCGAACCTGCTGATCGTGCTTGATGTGTCCGGCAGCATGAAAGATCCCTCAGGCGTGTCGGGGCTCTCGCGAATGGACCTGGCCAAACAGGCAATCAACGCTTTGCTCGATAAGTACGATGACATGGGCGACGTGAAGGTCCAGCTCGTGACCTTCAGCGGCAGCGCCACCGACCAGAGTTCCGTGTGGGTCGACGTAGCAACTGCCAAGACGTTGATCTCGGCGCTGAATGCGCACGGTGACACCAACTACGATGCGGCGGTGGCGGTGGCTCAGACTGCGTTCGCAACCTCCGGCAAACTGCCCGACGCACAGAACGTTGGCTATTTTTTCTCGGATGGCAAGCCGACCTTGGGCGAGATCGGCTCGGCGGACGAGGCCGCTTGGAAGGCCTTCCTCGACGCCAACAGCATCAAGAACTACGCCATCGGCCTGGGCAGCGGCGTCAGGGATATCCACCTCGATCCGCTGGCCCATGACGGCAGCACCCACACCGATACCGACGCCGTGCTGGTCACCGACCTGAACCAACTCAACTCGGTGCTTTCCGGCACCGTGCAAGGTGTGCCGGTCACCGGCAACCTGTTGGGCGAAGGCGGCTCGTTCGGTGCCGACGGCGGTTTTGTCAAAAGCCTGGTGGTGGACGGCACGACGTACAGCTACAATCCGGACGCCAACGGTGGCCACGGTGCACTGACTGCCAGCGGCGGGCTCAACCACGGCTCCTTCAATACAGCCACCAACACGCTGAGCATCGCCACCGACCACGACGGCACCCTGGTGGTGAACCTTGACACTGGCGCGTTCAGCTACACCTCGCAGACCACCGCCGGCACTCTGATCACCGAGCACATCGGCTACACCATCAGCGACAACGACGGCGACCTGGCCAGTTCCAACCTGGTGATCAAAGTCGTGCCCAACAGCCCTCCCGTGGCCGTTGAGGACAATGTCATCACCAACGTGCTGTCGGGCAATATCGTCATCCCCAGCGAACTCTTGCTGGGGAACGACAGCGATGCCAACGGCGATCCGCTCACCGCGTCACCCACGGGCTTCAATACCGGCTGGATCGCCAAGGGCGCGGACTTCACCGGCACCAGCGGCACCGCCAGTTTCACCGGCAACAATGCCCAGGTGATCAACCTCAACCGCAGTGCCTTCGTCGCCAACGCTGCGAGCATGACGGCGGTGCTGGTGGTCAGCGGCGCGCTGGGGTCGGTGTCGAACAACAACGCCAACGATGAAGACCGGCTCAACATCACGCTCAAGCAGGGCGAAACCCTGACGCTGGATCACAACCTCACGGCCGGTCGTATCGCCATGGAGTACTCGTTGAACGGCGGGCCGTTCATCGCGATCAACGATGGCGCCTCGTTCACCGCGGCAGCGGACGGCAATTACCAGATCCACGTCACCAACATCCCCAACCCCGGCAATGGCAACGCCAATGCCTCGGAAAACTATCAACTGACGATGACCGTCAACTATGCCGGCGCCCAGGACCACACGCCGGATTACCACGGCACTTACACCGCCAACGACAACCATGGTGGCAGCGACAGTGCCGGAGTCGGCATCAGCTACCAGGCAGGCCATACGCTTACCGGTACAAGCGGGGACGATGTGTTGCTGGCCGGCAGTGGCGACAACGTGCTCAACGCCGGCGATGGCAATGACATTCTCAGTGCGGGCACCGGCAACAACACCTTCAATGGCGGCGCGGGCGGCGACTTGCTCTACAGCGGCAGCGGCAACGACCTGCTCGACGGCGGCAGCGGCAACGACACCGCCAGCTACGCCCACGCCACCGCGGGTGTCACGGTGAACCTCGGCTTGCTGGCCACACAAAACACCCTCGGCGCCGGCAGCGACACCCTGGCCGGCATCGAAAACCTCGTCGGCTCGAACTTCAACGACACCCTCGCGGGTAACGGCGCGAGCAATCGCATCGACGGCGGACTTGGCCATGACGTACTCAATGGCGGCGGCGGTGATGACATCCTGATCGGCGGCCTGGGCAACAACACCCTGACCGGCGGCAGTGGCGCCGACACTTTCCAATGGCAAGCGGGCAACAGCGGCCACGACCTCATCACCGACTTCACCCCAGGCCTGGACAAACTCGATCTGTCCCAACTGCTATTGGGCGAAAACGGTAGCGCCGCGTCCCTCGACGATTACCTGCACTTCACCGTCACCGGCACCGGCGCATCGGTCATCACCAGCATCGACGTCAGCAGCATGGCGGGTGCCACGCCGAACCAGACCATTGACCTGGCCGGCGTCAACCTCGCCAGCCACTACGGCGTCACGCCGGGCTCGGGTGGAATGATCGGCGGCGCGGACACGGCGACCATCATCAATGGGATGTTGAATGATCATTCGTTGAAGGTGGATACGGTTTGAGGTGAGGTGAAATGACAAAACCCGGCGGTGTGCCGGGTTCTGTCTGCTCTTTGCTGTAGCCCTGTGGGGGCGAGCCTGGTCGCGAAGGCGGTGGGGCATGCGACCCGCTCACGCACCCGTAAATTAGAAATACCAGGACATTAGGGTAGGGAATCTCCAATCGGCAGGAGCTCCACCGCGCTGATGGCTTTGGTTTTTCGTCCGCCACTGCTGGCTTCTGCCGGGCATGCCAACAGTTCGACATCATCCAAATCGAAGGTGCCGCCGATCGAGGTAAACTTCAGGGTGAGATCGGTTACCGTAGAGCCTTGCTCAGGAGTAAAAGGTGCTTCATAGGTTCCCGCCTGAGAAAAATTGAAATTCTGATTAAATTCCGGGATGGAAACTTGGCCTTCACCGTAATAGTTGGTTATTTTGAACTTTACATGGGCCGACGCACCGGCCTTGACCGCAACGTGTTGAAACAGCGAACCAAAGTTGTCGAATTGAGCTCGACCATCAACACCTTTGACCATGCCGTTTTGCTCCCATTCGAGGAGTGATGAGTTGTCGAAATTACCATTCTTAATCAGTTGTACAGGTGTGCATTCAGCAGCCGGGTCAAAATACAATTCGACATCATCGAGGTCGTATGAATTGGAACCCGACGTAAAGGTCAACTCGGCATTTGCGCCCCTCTCAACGATAAAACTAAGCTCGTAAGGGCCCTGATTGCCGATGGCGTAGCTGGTGGCGGTTGACGATAGCCTGAGTACTCCGCCGGGGCCGTAAGAGTTTGGGATATTAAATGTGACCTTGACTGAGCCGGCCCCCGGCAGTTCGACGGCCTGGCTGAGACGGCCTGAACTTACGAACCTTGCACGCCCGTCCGCTGGCGTTACGCGATTTGCGCTCCATGAACCAAGATGCTGATCGAACGTTCCGTTCTTGATCAGGTTTTCACTATTGCTGATTTTAAGCAATGCCATGGTATGACTCCTTGTAAATGCCACTCTGCAAAGGACGCCCCTTCGTACCGAGTACGTTGATGAACAAGTAGGAGCGTCTATTACGGCGTGGAGTGAAGGGTGGGCCTTTAGCAAACCACCGCCGTGCGGGGCTGGATACTGTCAACGTTGACAGGTGTGAGGGGATTCGGACGATCGGTTCGAATGGCTGATTGATCAATACAACCATCAGGTTCAATCAGGAAATGGCGGATGCATGACCGGGGAGCAGTGTTAACAACCCGGTGAGTAAGCCCTTCGCGGTTGAAAGCCCCCGCACCGCTCACGGCTTGGGCAAGGTCTTCTGCCTGAGGATATAAACCGTCACCAGCACCGCGCTGGTCAGCATGAACACCCGCGCCCACGGGAGTGGCACCAAGTAGCAGGAAAAGAGGATGCTCACCCACATCAGTCCGATGGCGTAGACCTTGCCCTTGAGCGGAATGCCGTTGCCGCTGAGGTAGTCGCTGATCCACGGGCCGAGGCGGGGATGCTCGACCAGCCATTGGTAGAAGCGCGGCGAGCTGCGGGCGAAGCACGCGGCGGCCAGCAGTAGGAAAGGGGTGGTGGGGAGGACGGGTACGAAGATGCCGATGACGCCCAGCACCACGCTCAGCCAGCCGATGGCCAGCAGAGCGTAACGCAGGATCAGCGGGCGGTTGCCGACGGGCGCGGGCATCCGGTCACTCAGTGGTGGCGAGGCTTGAGGATCGCCGGTTTCTCGTCCGGGGCGTTGCACAGCAGGTAAAGGGCGGTGAGGGCTTCCGGGATCTGGACGATCATGTCGTCCATCAGGTTCGCGTCGGCGGCGATGTCGGAAAACTCCGGCTGCTCGTCGAACAGGCCGGAACCGACCATGATCGGCAGGAGCATTTCGCTGACTTCTTCCTCGGCGGTTTCGAACCAGGCGGCTTCGCGCAGGAACACGCCTTCCATGAAGCCGATGCACCAGCCGCGCAACTCCGAATCGTCCGGGTCGTCGCCCAGGTCCAGTTCGCACGGCAGCTCGAATTCTTCGTCGGACGCCAGTTGACGGGCAATGTGGGCCTTGAGGCCGACCAGCGTGGCTTCGATTTCGGCGCGCTGGGCTTCGTCGGCGTAGTGCGGCTCTTCGGCGAACAGGGCGTCGATCCATTCACGATCCGGCACCGATTCTGCGCAGATCGACAGGGCGGTCAGATAGCCGTGAGCGGCCACGTAATCCAGCGCCTCTTCGTGCAGCTCATCGGCGTCGAGGAAGACTTGCAGGCGGGTCAGTTGCTCAGCGAAGGACATTACGGGCTACCTTGGGGAATAAACAATGCGGGAATTCTAGGCCTTCTTGAGCGTCCAGGCCAGCCGCGTGGCGTATTTGCTTCCCGGCGGTGTGGCTGGACGCGTCGGTAGCTCACCGCAGGTCGCAGGTAGGGCGCAGGTTCGGTGGCGATGACGCAACGCGGTATATCAGTCGGGTGCGCAGCCCTTGAGCACCAACCGAATAATGGTCTGTGCCGCCGCTTCATAATCGGCTTCATCGAGCTTGGCTTTGCCGGTTACCGCGCTGATCTGCCAGTCGAAGTCGGCATAGGTCTGGGTGGCGGCCCAGATGCTGAACATCAGGTGGTTAGGGTCGATGGGGGCGATCTGGCCGCGGTCGATCCAGGTCTGGATGCAATCGATGTTGTGCCGGGCCTGGGCGTTGAGTTGCTCGACGACGTCGGCGCTCAGGTGCGGGGCACCGTGCATGATTTCGCTGGCGAAGACCTTTGAAGCGAAGGGCAGGTCGCGGGAAATACGGATCTTGGAACGGATGTAGTGGCTCAACACCTCGCCCGGCTCGCCGTCGGCGTTGAAGGGCGTGGAGGCCTGTAGGATCGGCTCGATGATGCTTTCCAATACCTCGCGGTAAAGGTTTTCCTTGGATTTGAAGTAGTAGTAGACGTTGGGTTTGGGCAGGCCCGCCTTGGCCGCGATGTCGCTGGTTTTGGTCGCGGCGAAGCCCTTGTCGGCAAACTCTTCGCTGGCGGCACGCAGGATCAATTCTTTGTTGCGCTCGCGGATAGTGCTCATAAACCCTGGGGTTCCTTGCCGGTTCTGGCGGTGGCGCATGGTAGCACCGGGCTCGCGCGGCGCTCAAGAATGCCCATGGAAGCACCGCTCGCGCTATGCTGCGCAGCATTATTTATTCAAGGAGCCCCTTCATGGCTGGAAGCAGTTTGCTGGTACTGATCGACGATATCGCCGCCGTTCTCGACGATGTCGCGCTGATGACCAAGATGGCGGCCAAGAAAACCGCTGGTGTACTCGGTGATGACTTGGCGCTCAATGCCCAGCAAGTGTCCGGCGTGCGGGCCGAGCGGGAACTGCCGGTGGTCTGGGCGGTGGCCAAGGGATCGTTTATCAACAAGCTGATCCTGGTGCCTTCGGCGCTGGCTATCAGTGTTTTCGTGCCCTGGCTGGTGACGCCGTTGCTGATGGTCGGCGGCGCCTACCTGTGTTTCGAAGGGTTCGAAAAGCTCGCCCACAAATTCCTCCATAGCAAGGCTGAAGACCAGGCCGAGCACGCGCAATTGGTCGAAGCGGTGGCCGATCCGGCGGTGGATCTGGTGGCCTTCGAAAAGGACAAGATCAAGGGCGCGGTGCGCACCGACTTCATCCTCTCGGCGGAAATCATCGCCATCACCCTAGGCACTGTCGCCGATGCGCCGCTGACCCAGCAGGTCATCGTGCTGTCGGGCATTGCCATTGTCATGACCGTCGGCGTCTATGGCCTGGTGGCGGGGATCGTCAAGCTCGATGACCTGGGATTATGGCTGACCCAGAAGCCAGGGCAGGCGGCCAAAAGCATTGGTGGGGCCATCCTGCGCGCAGCACCCTACATGATGAAAAGCCTGTCGGTGATCGGCACGGCGGCGATGTTCCTGGTGGGCGGGGGCATCCTGACCCATGGCGTGCCGGTGGTGCACCACTGGATCGAAGGCGTTGCGGCGAGTGCCGGTGGCGCCGGGTTCATCGTGCCGATGCTGCTCAATGCGGTGGCGGGGATTGTCGCGGGGGCGGTGGTGCTGGCGGGGGTGATGGCGGTGGGCAAGGTCTGGAAGACCTTCAAGAAGTAGAGCAGGCGCACTTCAAACCACCGTGGGAGCCAGTCTGCTTCCACGGTGATCGGTCGTCTGACGGTTACTCGGCGATCTGCAACTTCCGCGACTCGGTATACACGTACCGCACCTTTTCATACTCGAACGGCGAGTTCAGCTGGCCGTAGCGGAAACTGGTCTGGTAGCGCTTGTCCACGCCACGCAAAAGCAGCAGTTCCGGGTGGTTGGAACTGACTTCAGCGACATTCAGGAAGTTGATCGCCGACTCGGCCGTGTAGTCCACCAGCAAGCCCGAGGTATCGCGCAGGTTCGACGGGCCGAAGATCGGCAGCACGAAGTACGCGCCGCCGGGCACGCCGTAGTAGCCCAAGGTCTGGCCGAAGTCCTCGCTCTGGCGCGGCAGGCCCATGGCCGTGGCCGGGTCCCACAAGCCGGCGATGCCTACGGTAGTGTTGAGCAACAGTCGCGCAGTGGTTTCCATTGAACGCTTGCCCTTGAATTGCAGCAGGCTGTTCATCAGGTTCGGCACGTCTCCCAGGTTATTGAAGAAGTTGCTGACCCCGGTGCGCACGAAGCTCGGCGTGACATAGCGGTAGCCATCGACGACAGGCAGGAAGACCCATTGGTCGAAGCGGTAGTTGAAGTGATAGACGCGACGGTTCCAGGATTCCAGCGGGTCGTAGACGTTCAAGGCGTTCAGGGTCGAGCGTTCGAATTCGCGTTGGTCCAGGCCGGGGTTGAACTTGAGCTTGGTCAGCGGTTCCTTGAAGCCGTCCGAATCCACCACCACGGGCGCATTGGCCTTGCTGTTATCGGCGTGGACCATGCCAGCGCTCATTAATGCGGCAATAAGCAGAAGGTATTTAGCCACGGAAGAACTCCAGCATGGCGTCGCTGTTGACGCGATAGTTAAGGTTGCCGCAATGGCCGCCCAGTGGGTAAACCGTCAGGCGATCACCAAAGGTCTTGCGCAGGAAACCCAGGTCGCCCGGGCCGAGAATCACATCGTCGGCGTTGTGCATGACCGCGATCTTCGGGCTGGCCTGCAGATAATCCTTCAGGGCGTAGAGGCTGACCTGATCGACCAGTTGCAGCAGGCTGCCGCCGTCGGTGCGCGCGCGCCACATCGGAATCACTTGCTCAGTCAGGTAGCAGTCGAAATCGCATTGCAGCGCGCGCTTGAGGAACGGTGTCAGGCTGGTGCTTTCAGTGATAGGGAACTTGGGCGGGATGATCAGACCGCGACGGTTGATCAAGTCCGAGGTAAACGCGATGTCCGCCGCCGAAAAACGGAACGAGGTGCCGATCAGCATCGCCATCTGTTCGTTGGTCAGGTGTTGCTTGGACTGCTGGAAGTCGTAGAGCAGGGCATCGTTGAGGTCGATATAGCCTTTCTGTTGGAAGTAGCGGGTCAGCTTATTCAGCACCAGTTCATAGAAAGTGGTGCTGCTGTTGATGCCCTTGACCTCGGTCTGGACCAGTTTGTCGAGGTTGGTGATCGAGGTGTAGAGGTTCACCGGCGGGTTCAGCAACAGGACTTTCTTGAAATTGAAGCTGCGCCGGGTTTCGTCCAGGTGCGCGACGAAGGCTGCATCCAGGGCGCCGAGGCTATAGCCGGTCAGGTAGTACTCGGTGACGGGCAGCTTGGGGTTCTGCGCGCGAACCGCTTGCATCACCCGGTACATGTCTTCGGCATCTTCCTTGGTGATACCGGGGGTGGCGAAGCGCGAAGCGGCACTCATGAAGTCGAAGCTGGTGGGCGATGACAGCTGCACCACGTGATAACCGGCCTTGTAGTAAAGACGTTTGAGGTACTCGTTGAGCGTGCTGTCGTACCGTGCGCCGGTGCCGGCGATCAGGAAGATCAGTGGCGCGGGTTTGTCCTGGGTAGCCATGCGGTAAGTAAGGCTTTTCACCGGCCAGAAGTTGTCCGGCAGGATGAATTCGCGCTCCGGGCGCAGGGTGAGGCTGTGGTCCGACTGGTCGATGTCCTCGTTCAGCGGCAGCTCCGGGCGCAGGTCCGGCGGCGTGGTGGCAATGGTCGCCTCGAACGGGTTGGTCAAGGGGTAGCCATAGCTGGCGGCATCGACATCCACCGCCAGCGCGGACGCACTCAGGATAAGGCCGCCGGCGAGGGCAGCGAAGCGCAAGGAACGGAGCATGTCTGGATCCCTTAGAGGAAGGTGCCGGATGAGGTTCGCAGCCTATGACCACCGAAGCGAAGCCAAGTGCCATGATGGGCGCAAAACAAGCGCGAACGGGGTGCGATAGTAGCGGGACGATACACGTAGCAATGTGGTGGGGGCTAGTGATCTTGCGGCTTGCTCGGCTCAGACATGCAAGATTTGATCGAAATCTGCGGGCTGAAACACCTGGGATGGCCTGCTGGCCTACTGATGTCGTTTCTCGTTGCCTCAACGTCGCAGGCAGAGCAGGTTCCAGATCGGCACGGGTTGATGATCGACGGGTCAGTACTCCGCTGGCGTTCGGACCGGTTTGCAGGCGAGCGTGATGGGGGCGCTGTGCACCATAACAATACGTTGACGCGGCTCGGCATCCGCCGGGCGCAGCACTTTCGGGGAAAGTAACGATGAAGATGCGACGACTCTTGGGCGCAGGTGCCGCACTGGTACTTGCGATCAGCTCTACCCTGGCCAGCGCCGAAACCAAAACCCTGAGCATTGGCTACGTTGACGGCTGGTCCGACAGCGTCGCGACCACCCACGTGGCCGCCGAAGTGATCAAGCAGAAGCTCGGTTATGACGTGAAGCTGCAAGCGGTGGCGACCGGGATCATGTGGCAAGGCGTGGCCACCGGCAAGCTCGACGCGATGCTCTCGGCCTGGCTGCCAGTGACCCACGGCGACTATTGGACCAAGAACAAGGATCAGGTGGTCGACTACGGCCCGAACTTCAAGGACGCTAAAATCGGCCTGATCGTGCCGGAGTACGTCAAGGCCAAGTCGCTCGAAGACCTGAAGACCGACGACTCCTTCAAGAAGCGCATCGTTGGCATCGACGCCGGTTCAGGCGTGATGCTCAAGACTGAACAGGCGATCAAGGACTACGACCTCACCGGTTATCAACTCAAGGCCAGTTCCGGCGCCGGCATGATTGCCGAGCTGACCCGTGCCGAGAAGAAGAACGAATCCATCGCGGTCACCGGTTGGGTTCCGCACTGGATGTTCGCCAAGTGGAAACTGCGCTTCCTGGAAGACCCGAAGGGTGTCTATGGCGCGGCTGAGACTGTAAACAGCATCGGTAGCAAAGGCCTGGAAGCCAAGGCGCCGGAAGTGGTCGCGTTCCTGAAGAAGTTCCAATGGGCTTCGAAGGATGAAATTGGCGAAGTGATGCTGGCGATCCAGGAAGGTGCCAAGCCTGACGCCGCCGCCAAGGACTGGGTCGCCAAGCACCCGGACCGCGTAAAAGAGTGGACCGGCAAGTAATCGGCTTGCTCTAGCTGTTACAAAAACCGCCTGGCCTTGGGTCATGCGGTTTTTTTTCGTCCGTAATTCCTCGATTTTCCGTTCCCAGGGAAGGCGGATTGCAAAAATGAACGGGAAACTGGCAAAACCGTCATGTCGTTCTAATACTAAGGTCGTCTGGAACCTGGCCTTGAGCCGCATAGAGTAGAGTTGTTCCAACTTAAATCTGTGCTGCGAGGATAAAAACAATGAACGACAGCATTTACCTCTCGATTCAAAACAGCCCGCGCTTCAAGGAGCTGGTGAGAAAAAGGGAAAAGTTCGCCTGGATTCTCTCGGCGATCATGCTAGGGCTTTACTCCGGCTTCATTCTTCTGATCGCCTACGGGCCGCACATTCTCGGGGCCAAAATGACCCCCGAGTCCACCATCACTTGGGGCATCCCCATCGGGGTTGGCCTGATTCTCTCGGCTTTCGTCCTGACCGGCATCTATGTGCGACGCGCCAACGGCGAATTCGACGACCTGAACAATGCGATTCTCAAGGAGGCTCAGCAATGATCCGGCGTCTATTGGCTCTATTGAGCATCGCAGCGTTTGCACCGGGTGCCTGGGCGGCTGATGCCGTGGCGGGTGCCGTGCAGAAACAACCCCTCAACGTCGCGGCTATCTTGATGTTCGTGGCTTTCGTCGGCGCGACCCTGTACATCACCTACTGGGCATCCAAGAAAAACAACTCGGCGGCCGACTACTATGCGGCCGGCGGCAAGATCACCGGCTTCCAGAACGGCCTGGCAATCGCGGGCGACTACATGTCGGCGGCGTCCTTCCTGGGCATTTCCGCGTTGGTGTTCACGTCCGGTTATGACGGCCTGATCTACTCCATTGGTTTCCTGGTGGGCTGGCCGATCATTCTGTTCCTGATCGCCGAGCGCCTGCGTAACCTGGGTAAATACACCTTTGCCGACGTGGCGTCCTATCGCCTCGGGCAAACCCAGATCCGCAGTCTGTCCGCCTGCGGCTCGCTGGTGGTGGTAGCGTTCTACCTGATCGCGCAAATGGTCGGTGCCGGCAAGCTGATCCAGCTGCTGTTCGGCCTGGACTACCACGTTGCGGTGATCCTGGTCGGCATCCTGATGTGCCTCTATGTGTTGTTCGGCGGCATGCTGGCGACCACTTGGGTACAGATCATCAAGGCGGTGCTGTTGCTGTCGGGTGCTTCGTTCATGGCCCTGATGGTCATGAAGCACGTCAACTTCGACTTCAACATGCTGTTCGCCGAAGCGGTCAAGGTTCACCCTAAAGGTGAGGCAATCATGAGCCCCGGCGGCCTGGTGAAGGATCCGATCTCGGCCTTCTCCCTCGGGCTGGCGCTGATGTTCGGTACCGCGGGCCTGCCACACATCCTGATGCGCTTCTTCACCGTGAGCGACGCCAAGGAAGCGCGCAAGAGCGTGCTGTACGCCACTGGCTTCATCGGCTACTTCTACATCCTGACCTTCATTATTGGCTTCGGCGCGATCCTGCTGGTCAGCACCAACCCGGCCTTCAAGGACGCGGCAGGTGCCTTGCTGGGCGGTAACAACATGGCGGCGGTGCACCTGTCCAACGCGGTTGGCGGCAGCATCTTCCTGGGCTTCATCTCGGCGGTGGCGTTCGCGACCATCCTGGCGGTGGTAGCGGGCCTGACCCTGGCGGGTGCCTCGGCGGTGTCTCACGACCTGTATGCCAGCGTGATCAAGAAAGGCAAGGCCAACGAGAAGGATGAGATTCGCGTCTCGAAAATCACCACCATCTGTCTGGCGGTCCTGGCGATCGGCCTGGGCATCCTGTTCGAGAAGCAGAACATTGCGTTCATGGTGGGCCTGGCGTTTTCCATCGCGGCGAGCTGCAACTTCCCGGTACTGCTGCTTTCGATGTACTGGAAGAAGCTGACCACCCGTGGCGCCATGATTGGCGGCTGGCTGGGCCTGGTCAGTGCTGTGGGCCTGATGGTGCTCGGTCCGACCATTTGGGTGCAGATCATGGGTCACGAGAAGGCGATCTTCCCGTATGAATACCCTGCGCTGTTCTCGATGATCATCGCGTTTGTCGGCATCTGGTTCTTCTCCATCACCGACAAGTCGGCTGAAGGCGCCAATGAGCGGGCGTTGTTCTTCCCGCAGTTCGTGCGTTCGCAGACTGGCCTGGGTGCGAGTGGGGCGGTGAATCATTAAGAAGCAGCGGCAAGTTCTGAGCTGCAAGCTGCAAGTTAGAAGCAGCGTTATGTAGAGAGATACCCCTGTTGAGAGGCAGGGGTATTTTTTTGCTTTTGCTTTTGCTTTTGCTTTTGCTTTTGCTTTTGCCTTTGCCTTTGCCTTTGCCTCTGCTTGCAGCTTGCAGCTTGCAGCTTGCAGCTTGCAGCTTGAAGCTTGAAGCCAACTAAACCCCAGCCAAAAAAAACGGCCTCATCAAGAGGCCGTTTTTTCTGGCTGGGGTTTAGTGCCGATCTTCCAGCTTGGTGATGTCGCGCGACTCGTAGCCGGTGTACAGCTGGCGAGGGCGGCCGATCTTGTACGGGCTGGAGAGCATTTCCTTCCAGTGGGAGATCCAGCCCACGGTCCGCGCCAGGGCGAAGATCACGGTGAACATGCTGGTTGGAATGCCGATCGCCTTGAGGATGATCCCCGAGTAGAAGTCGACGTTCGGGTACAGCGAGCGCTCGATGAAGTACGGGTCGGTCAGGGCGATCTCTTCCAGGCGCATGGCCAGTTCGAGTTGCGGATCGTTCTTGATCCCCAGTTCCTTGAGCACTTCGTCGCAGGTCTGCTTCATCACGGTGGCGCGTGGGTCGCGGTTTTTGTAGACCCGGTGACCGAAGCCCATCAGCTTGAACGGATCGTTCTTGTCCTTGGCCTTGGCGATGAACTTGTCGATGTTCGAGACATCGCCGATTTCATCGAGCATGGTCAGTACCGCTTCGTTCGCACCGCCGTGGGCAGGGCCCCAGAGTGCGGCGATACCGGCGGCGATGCAGGCGAACGGGTTGGCACCCGACGAACCGGCCAGGCGCACGGTGGACGTGGAGGCGTTCTGCTCGTGGTCGGCATGGAGGATGAAGATCCGGTCCATGGCCTTGGCGAGCACCGGGCTGATCGGTTTGATCTCGCACGGGGTGTTGAACATCATATGCAGGAAGTTCTCTGCATAGGTCAGGTCGTTGCGCGGGTACATCATGGGCTGGCCCATGGAGTACTTGTAGACCATGGCTGCCAGGGTCGGCATCTTCGCCACCAGGCGGATCGCGGAAATTTCGCGATGCTGGGGGTTATTGATGTCCAGGGAGTCGTGGTAGAAGGCCGAGAGGGCGCCGACAACGCCGCACATGACGGCCATCGGGTGGGCATCGCGACGGAAACCGTTGAAGAAGGTCTTCAACTGTTCGTGAACCATGGTGTGGTTCTTCACGGTGCTGACGAACTGGGCCTTTTGCTCTGCGGTCGGCAGCTCGCCGTTGAGCAGCAGGTAGCAGGTTTCCAGGTAGTCCGATTTTTCAGCCAGCTGTTCGATCGGGTAGCCGCGGTGCAGCAGGATGCCGTTGTCGCCGTCGATATAGGTGATTTTCGACTCGCACGAGGCGGTCGACATGAAACCTGGGTCAAAGGTGAAACGGCCCGTGGCCGTCAGGCCCCGTACGTCGATTACATCGGGACCAACGGTGCCGGTTAAAATGGGCAGCTCGACGGGGGCTGCGCCCTCGATGATCAACTGCGCTTTTTTGTCAGCCATGTGGCCTCCTATTAATGCTTGGAATCATCAGACAGACCCCCCACGCAGGGCCCGCACCACTATAGTGAGATAAATCCGAATGTCAATTTGCCTAAAGTCTTGCTCCAGAAGGCTTTAACCGGACTTTTTCCGCGAAATTACCTGCCGTTTACGCCTTTTATGGCGCTTGCGCAATGCGCTATTAGGGGAAGGTGAACGCGTTGTCATTAGTAGCCTAACTGTCTATACTCGGCCACCGACCGCCAGGGGCTTTTGGGCCTGCTTTCTTGGGGGTCGTCACTCCCTGGGTGGTGAGTACCTGACCAGTGCGCGCCCCAACAACTTTGCCCTGATTGTTAGGGGCTCTTCAGTGTGAAAAAAAAGCCGTGAAAAGCCAACGACCTGTAAACCTAGACCTAAGGACCATCAAACTCCCAGTCACTGCTTACACGTCCATTCTTCACCGTATTTCCGGTGTCATCCTCTTCGTCAGCCTGGCCATCATGCTTTATGCATTGGACAAGTCGCTCGATTCGGAAGAAGGCTTCGGTCAGGTGAAAGCGTGTCTGACCAGTCCGCTAGCCAAGCTAGTGATTTGGGGCATCCTGTCCGCCTTGCTGTATCACCTGGTAGCCGGCGTGCGCCACTTGATCATGGACATGGGCATCGGTGAGACGCTGGAAGGCGGCAAGCTGGGCTCGAAAATCATTATCGCCGTGTCTGCGGTGCTGATCGTTCTGGCAGGAGTCTGGATATGGTAACCAACGTCACGAACCTTTCGCGTTCGGGCCTCTACGACTGGATGGCCCAGCGTGTGTCTGCGGTCGTTCTCGCGGCTTACTTCATTTTCCTGATCGGATATGTCGTGGCAAACCCTGGCATTGGCTACGCCCAATGGCATGAACTGTTCGCAAACAACTGGATGCGTATCTTCAGTCTGCTGGCACTTGTCGCACTGGGCGCTCACGCCTGGGTCGGCATGTGGACCATCGCGACCGACTACCTGACGCAAATGGCGTTCGGCAAGTCGGCGACTGCCGTTCGTTTCCTCTTCCAGGCAGTATGCGGCGTTGCGATGTTCGCTTACTTCGTCTGGGGTGTGCAGATTCTCTGGGGTATCTGATTCATGGCTAACATTCCAACGATTTCTTTCGACGCCATCATCATTGGTGGTGGCGGTGCTGGCATGCGCGCAGCGCTGCAGCTGGCACAGGGCGGTCACAAGACTGCCGTGATCACCAAGGTTTTCCCGACCCGTTCGCACACTGTGTCCGCCCAGGGCGGCATCACTTGCGCCATCGCTTCGGCCGACCCGAACGATGACTGGCGCTGGCATATGTACGATACCGTCAAGGGTTCCGACTATATCGGTGACCAGGACGCTATCGAATACATGTGCCAGGAAGGCCCGGCTGCTGTTTACGAGCTGGACCACATGGGCATGCCGTTCTCGCGTACCGAACAGGGTCGTATCTACCAGCGTCCGTTCGGTGGACAGTCCAAGGACTACGGCAAGGGCGGCCAGGCCGCACGTACCTGCGCGGCGTCCGACCGTACCGGTCACGCACTGCTGCACACCCTTTATCAGGGCAACCTGAAAGCCGGTACCGTTTTCCTGAACGAGTACTACGCTGTCGATCTGGTGAAGAACCAGGACGGCGCCTTCGTCGGTGTGATCGCGATCTGCATCGAAACCGGCGAAACCACCTACATCCGCGCCAAGGCCACCGTACTGGCGACCGGCGGTGCGGGCCGTATCTACGCATCCACCACGAATGCCCTGATCAACACCGGTGACGGCGTCGGCATGGCCCTGCGTGCTGGCGTACCGGTACAAGACATCGAAATGTGGCAGTTCCACCCGACCGGCATCGCCGGCGCCGGTGTACTGGTGACCGAAGGTTGCCGTGGTGAAGGTGGTTACCTGATCAACAAGCACGGCGAGCGTTTCATGGAGCGCTATGCGCCGAACGCCAAGGACCTTGCCGGTCGTGACGTCGTGGCCCGTTCGATGGTTAAAGAGATCATCGCTGGCAACGGCTGTGGCCCGAATGGCGACCACGTGATGCTCAAGCTCGATCACCTGGGCGAGGAAGTGCTGCACAGCCGCCTGCCTGGTATCTGCGAGTTGTCCAAGACCTTCGCTCACGTCGACCCGGTCGTTGCGCCAGTTCCGGTCGTTCCAACCTGCCACTATATGATGGGCGGCGTTGCCACCAACATCCATGGCCAGGCGATCACCCAGAACGCCGAAGGCGTGGACGAAATCATCCCTGGCCTGTTCGCAGTGGGTGAAGTGGCTTGCGTATCGGTTCACGGTGCCAACCGCCTGGGCGGCAACTCGCTGCTCGACCTGGTGGTCTTCGGCCGTGCTGCCGGCCTGCACCTGGAAAAAGCCCTGACCGACGGTATCGAATACCGCGACGCCAGCGACACCGACATCGATGTGGCACTCAAGCGCCTGGCTGGCCTCAACGAGCGTACCGAAGGCGAAGACGTCGCCACCCTGCGTCGCGAGCTGCAAAGCTGCATGCAGAACTACTTCGGTGTGTTCCGTACCGGCGAATACATGCAGAAGGGTATCGCCCAGCTCGCGCAATTGCGTGAACGAATTGCCAACGTGAAGATCAACGATAAGTCGCAGGCGTTCAACACCGCCCGTATCGAAGCGCTGGAATTGCAGAACCTGCTGGAAGTGGCCGAAGCCACCGCCATCGCGGCAGAAGTGCGTAAAGAGTCCCGTGGTGCCCACGCCCGCGAAGACTATGAAGACCGTGACGACGAAAACTGGCTGTGCCACACCTTGTACTTCCCGGGTGATAAGCGCGTCACCAAGCGTGCCGTGAACTTCTCGCCGAAGACTGTTCCGACTTTCGAACCAAAAGTCCGGACTTATTAAGGGTGACCGCTATGTTGCAAGTCAGTGTTTATCGCTACAACCCTGATCAGGACGCCGCGCCGTTCATGCAGGACTTCCAGGTCGATACCGGTGGTAAAGACCTGATGGTGCTGGACGTGCTGGCCTTGATCAAAGAGCAGGACGAAGGTTTTTCCTATCGTCGCTCGTGCCGCGAGGGCGTTTGCGGCTCCGACGGCATGAACATCAACGGCAAGAACGGCTTGGCCTGCATCACGCCGCTGTCGGCCGTGGTCAAGGGCAACAAGCTGATCGTTCGCCCGCTGCCAGGTTTGCCGGTCATCCGTGACCTGGTCGTCGATATGAGCATCTTCTACAAGCAATACGAGAAGGTGAAGCCATTCCTGCAGAACGACACGCCGGCTCCGGCCATCGAGCGTCTGCAGTCTCCGGAAGAGCGTGAAAAGCTCGACGGTCTGTACGAGTGCATCCTGTGCGCCTGCTGCTCGACCTCGTGCCCATCCTTCTGGTGGAACCCGGACAAATTCCTGGGCCCGGCCGCCCTGCTGCAAGCGTATCGCTTCCTGGCAGACAGCCGCGACACCAAGACGTCCGAGCGTCTGGCCGCACTGGATGACCCGTTCAGCGTATTCCGCTGCCGCGGGATCATGAACTGCGTCAACGTCTGCCCGAAAGGCCTGAACCCGACGAAGGCCATCGGTCACGTACGTAACATGCTGCTGCAAAACGGCGTGTGATTCAGCTGCTGTACCCGTAGAACCGCTGTACCCGTAGAGGCGAGGGCGTGGGCTTCAACCCACGTCCTGGCTATAACCAGAACAGCCACTCACAAAGTGGCAGTTCTTATTTTGAAGAAATGAGACAAGCAGGGGCATCCGGGCTGGTACCCGGACTATCAGCGTGATCCTAAGTGGCTTGTTTTAGTCGCTGCACTCGGACTTCTGCAAGTTTGCTCGGTGTTTTCGCCGATGGTGTTCCCCAAATCGAGGGTGACCAAGCATGCAAGAAAGCGTGATGCAGCGCATGTGGAACAGTGCCCACCTCTCCGGTGGTAACGCTGCCTATGTGGAAGAGCTCTACGAGCTCTACCTGCACGACCCTAACGCTGTGCCAGAAGAATGGCGCACCTACTTTCAGAAGTTGCCAGCTGACGGTAACTCTGCCACTGATGTTTCGCACTCGACGATTCGCGATCATTTCGTGCTGCTGGCAAAGAACCAGCGCCGCGCCCAACCGGTGTCTGCCGGCAGCGTGAGCTCCGAGCATGAAAAGAAGCAAGTTGAAGTACTGCGACTGATCCAGGCCTACCGGATGCGCGGCCACCAGGCAGCCCAGCTGGACCCGCTGGGGCTGTGGCAGCGTCCTGCACCTGCAGACCTGTCGATCACTCATTACGGCTTGACCAATGCCGATCTTGATACGACCTTCCGTGCCGGCGACCTGTTCATCGGCAAAGAGGAAGCGAGCCTACGCGAAATTCACGAAGCGTTGCAGCAGACATATTGCCGCACCATCGGCGCTGAATTTACGCACATCACCGATTCCGAGCAGCGCCAGTGGTTCCAGCAGCGTCTGGAAAGCGTTCGTGGTCGTCCGGCCTACTCCGCGGATATCAAGAGTCACTTGCTCGAGCGCGTCACCGCCGGTGAAGGCCTGGAAAAGTACCTGGGCACCAAATACCCGGGCACCAAGCGTTTCGGCCTGGAAGGCGGTGAAAGCCTGATTCCAATGCTCGACGAGCTGATCCAGCGTTCCGGTTCCTACGGCACCAAGGAAGTCGTCATCGGAATGGCCCACCGTGGCCGCCTGAACGTACTGGTCAACACCTTCGGCAAGAACCCGCGCGAGCTGTTCGACGAGTTCGAAGGCAAGAAGAAGGTCGAGCTGGGCTCCGGTGACGTGAAATACCACCAGGGCTTCTCGTCCAACGTGATGACCACAGGTGGCGAAGTGCACCTGGCCATGGCGTTCAACCCGTCCCACCTGGAAATCGTTTCCCCGGTGGTCGAGGGTTCGGTCCGCGCCCGTCAGGATCGTCGCAACGACCCGACCGGCGAGAAGGTGCTGCCGATCTCCATCCACGGTGACGCGGCATTCGCCGGTCAAGGCGTGGTCATGGAAACCTTCCAGATGTCGCAGACCCGCGGTTTCAAGACCGGCGGCACCGTGCACATCGTGATCAACAACCAGGTCGGTTTCACCATCAGCAATCCGCTGGACTCGCGTTCCACCGAGTACGCAACCGACGTCGCGAAAATGATCCAGGCGCCGATTCTCCATGTGAATGGCGATGACCCGGAAGCCGTGTTGTTCGTGACCCAGCTGGCCATCGACTACCGCATGCAGTTCAAGCGTGACGTGGTGATTGACCTGGTCTGCTACCGCCGTCGCGGCCACAACGAGGCCGACGAGCCAAGCGGCACCCAGCCGCTGATGTACCAGCAGATCGCCAAGCAGCGCACCACCCGTGAGCTATATGCCGAGCGCCTGACCCAAGGCGGCGTCCTGGATGCCGCGCGCGTCCAGGAAAAAGTCGATGAATATCGTAACGCCCTGGACAACGGCCTGCATGTGGTAAAGAGCCTGGTCAAAGAGCCGAACAAAGAGCTGTTCGTGGACTGGCGTCCGTATCTGGGCCACGCCTGGACCGCTCGTCACGACACGCGCTTCGACCTCAAGACCTTGCAAGAGCTGTCCGCCAAGCTGCTGGAAATTCCGGAAGGCTTCGTGGTCCAGCGCCAGGTTGCGAAAATCTACGAAGACCGGCAGAAGATGCAAGCCGGTGGCTTGCCGATCAACTGGGGTTACGCTGAAACCATGGCGTACGCGACCTTGGCGTTCGAAGGTCACCCGATTCGCATGACCGGTCAGGACATCGGTCGCGGTACGTTCTCGCACCGTCACGCTGTCTTGCACAACCAGAAAGACGCGGGTACCTACATCCCGCTGCAAAACCTGTACAAGGGCCAGCCACGTTTCGACCTGTACGATTCGCTGCTGTCCGAGGAAGCCGTCCTGGCGTTCGAATATGGCTATTCCACCACCGAGCCGAATGCGCTGGTGATCTGGGAAGCCCAGTTCGGCGACTTCGCCAACGGTGCCCAGGTGGTCGTCGACCAGTTCATCACCAGCGGCGAGCACAAGTGGGGTCGTCTCTGCGGCCTGACCATGTTGCTGCCACACGGTTATGAAGGGCAGGGGCCGGAGCACTCTTCGGCACGTCTGGAGCGTTACCTGCAACTGTGCGCCGAGCACAACGTCCAGGTTTGCGTACCGACGACCCCCGCGCAGATCTACCACCTGCTGCGTCGCCAGGTCATCCGTCCGCTGCGCAAGCCGCTGATCG
The DNA here is from genome assembly GCF_014268645.1 of Pseudomonas sp. SWRI154. Lineage (NCBI taxonomy): Bacteria > Pseudomonadati > Pseudomonadota > Gammaproteobacteria > Pseudomonadales > Pseudomonadaceae > Pseudomonas > Pseudomonas sp. SWRI154. The sequence goes on along the minus strand of NZ_JABWQW010000010.1, from coordinate 176,394 downwards.
TGCTGACACCGAAGTCGCTGCTGCGCCACAAGCTGGCGATTTCCACGCTCGAAGACCTGGCCGAAGGCTCGTTCCAGACCGTCATCTCGGAAATCGATACCCTGGACGCGGCGAAGGTGACTCGCCTGGTCCTGTGCAGCGGCAAGGTCTACTACGACCTGCTGGAAAAACGTCGTGCCGAAGGCCGCGAAGACATCGCCATCGTGCGTATCGAGCAGCTTTACCCGTTCCCGGAAGAGGACCTGATGGAGGCCATCGCGCCTTACACCAATCTCACCCATGTGGTGTGGTGTCAGGAAGAACCGATGAACCAAGGCGCGTGGTACAGCAGCCAGCATCACCTGCGTCGCAGCATCGCCAACCATAAGAAGGGCCTGGGCCTGGAGTACGCCGGTCGTGATGCTTCCGCTGCACCTGCGTGTGGTTATGCGTCGATGCACGCCGAGCAGCAGGAAAAACTGCTGCAAGATGCCTTCACTGTTTAACGCCTTCGCGCTGACTGAAACCGAATTTTAAGGACCCACTGAAATGGCTATCGAAATCAAAGCCCCGTCATTCCCGGAATCGGTTGCCGATGGCACCGTTGCCACCTGGCACAAGAAACCAGGCGACGCCGTCAAGCGTGACGACCTGATCGTCGACATCGAGACCGACAAGGTCGTGCTGGAAGTATTGGCTGAAGCTGACGGCGTGCTGGGCGCCATCGTTGCCGAAGAGGGCGCTACCGTTCTGTCGAACCAGGTCCTGGGCTCGATCGAAGAGGGCGGCGCTGCCGCTGCCGCTCCAGCCGCCGCTGCACCGGCTGCCGCTCAGGCTGCTGCGCCTGCTGCTTCGGGCGAAGACGATCCAGTCGCCGCTCCGGCTGCTCGCAAGCTGGCTGAAGAGAATGGCATCAACATCGCTTCCGTTGCCGGCACCGGCAAGGGCGGTCGTGTGACCAAGGAAGACGTGGTGGCAGCTGTTGCCGCCAAGAAAGCCGCTCCAGCCGCCGCACCGTCCAAGCCAGCCGCGCCTGCCGCAGCCGCTCCGGTGTTCGCTGCCGGTGACCGCGTTGAAAAACGCGTGCCGATGACCCGCGTTCGCGCAACCGTGGCCAAGCGCCTGGTCGAAGCACAGTCGAACATGGCGATGCTGACCACCTTCAACGAAGTCGACATGACCGAAGTCATGGCCCTGCGTTCGAAGTACAAGGATCTGTTCGAGAAGTCCCACAACGGCGTACGCCTGGGCTTCATGTCGTTCTTCGTCAAGGCTGCCACCGAAGCGCTGAAACGCTTCCCGGCCGTCAACGCGTCGATCGACGGTTCCGACATCGTCTACCACGGCTACGCCGATATCGGTGTCGCGGTTTCCAGCGACCGTGGCCTGGTGGTTCCGGTACTGCGCAACGCCGAACTGATGAGCCTGGCCGAAATCGAAGGCGGCATCGCCACCTACGGCAAGAAGGCCCGTGACGGCAAGCTGTCCATCGAAGAGATGACCGGCGGTACGTTCACCATCACCAACGGTGGTACATTCGGTTCGATGATGTCGACCCCGATCGTCAACCCGCCGCAAGCGGCTATCCTGGGCATGCACAACATCCTGCAACGTCCGATGGCGGTCAACGGTCAGGTCGTGATTCGTCCGATGATGTACCTGGCACTGTCCTACGATCACCGCCTGATCGACGGTAAAGAAGCCGTGACGTTCCTGGTCACCATCAAGAACCTGCTTGAAGATCCGGCTCGTCTGCTCCTGGATATTTAAAAAATCAGCTGCAAGCTGCAAGTGGCTAGCACCAAGCTCAAAGCGAGCAAGGACGGCTTCACTTGTAGCTTGCGGCTTGAAGCTTGCAGCTAAAAGGAACCTTTTATGACTCAGAAATTCGACGTGGTAGTGATTGGTGCGGGCCCTGGCGGCTACGTAGCGGCCATCAAGGCTGCGCAACTGGGCCTTACCACTGCCTGCATCGAGAAATACACCGACAAAGAGGGCAAGTTGGCCCTTGGCGGTACTTGCCTGAACGTCGGCTGCATTCCCTCCAAGGCGCTGCTGGACAGCTCCTGGAAGTTCCACGAAGCGCAAGACGGCTTGGCCATTCACGGCATCGGCGGTGTCAACCGCGAAAGCGTCACCATCGACGTACCGGCCATGGTTGGCCGCAAAGCCAACATCGTCAAAGGCCTGACCTCGGGTGTCGCCACCCTGTTCAAGGCCAACGGCGTCACCTCGATCCAGGGCCACGGCAAGCTGCTGATGGGCAAGAAAGTCGAAGTGACCAAGCCGGACGGCTCGGTTGAAGTGATCGAAGCCGAAAACGTCATCCTGGCGCCAGGCTCGCGTCCGATCGACATTTCACCGGCTCCGGTCGACCAGAATGTGATCGTCGATTCCACCGGCGCCCTGGAATTCCAGACCGTGCCACAACGCCTGGGCGTGATCGGCGCTGGCGTGATCGGCCTCGAGCTGGGTTCGGTATGGTCGCGCCTGGGTTCGCAAGTGACCGTGCTCGAAGCCCTCGACACCTTCCTGATGGCCGCTGACGCCGCCGTCTCCAAGGAAGCGCTCAAGACCCTGACCAAGCAAGGCCTGGACATCAAGCTGGGCGCTCGCGTGACCGGTTCGAAGGTCAACGGCGAAGAAGTCGTGGTGAACTACACCGACGCCAACGGTGAGCAGACCATCACTTTCGACAAGCTGATCGTAGCGGTCGGCCGTCGTCCAGTGACCACTGACCTGCTGTCCGCCGACTGCGGCGTGGAAATCGACGAGCGCGGCTTCATCGCGGTCGATGACCATTGCGCAACCGCCGTACCGGGCGTATTCGCCATCGGTGACGTGGTTCGCGGCATGATGCTGGCCCACAAGGCTTCCGAAGAAGGCATCATGGTCGTCGAGCGCATCAAAGGCCACAAGGCCCAGATGAACTATGACCTGATCCCATCGGTTATCTACACTCACCCGGAAATCGCATGGGTCGGCAAGACCGAGCAGGCCTTGAAAGCCGAAGGCGTTGAAGTTAACGTCGGCACCTTCCCGTTCGCCGCCAGTGGCCGTGCCATGGCAGCCAACGATACCGGTGGTTTCGTGAAAGTCATCGCCGATGCCAAGACGGATCGCGTATTGGGCGTTCACGTCATTGGCCCAAGCGCTGCCGAGCTGGTACAGCAAGGCGCGATCGGCATGGAATTCGGCACCAGCGCTGAGGATCTGGGCATGATGGTCTTCTCCCATCCGACCCTGTCCGAAGCCTTGCACGAAGCGGCCTTGGCCGTAAATGGCGGCGCCATCCACGTGGCCAACCGCAAAAAGCGTTAATAGACAATAAGAAACCACGGCGGCATGGCCCGTCGTGAGCCTTGCGAGCAAGACTCACCGCGGAATATCCGCTGGACGCAGCCTTGCGTAGCCGCACCGGTTGACCGGAAAGCTACGCAAGCAGCAGTCACAGGTGGTGCGGCACCAGAACGGTGCAGCACCGAATGCGCAGTACCTAACGAAGACGGTAATAAGCATGAATCTTCACGAGTATCAGGGTAAGCAGCTGTTCGCTGAGTACGGCCTGCCAGTATCCACCGGTTACGCGGTAGACACCCCGGAAGCGGCAGCGGAAGCTTGCGACAAAATCGGCGGCAGCGAATGGGTTGTCAAAGCCCAGGTTCACGCCGGTGGTCGCGGTAAAGCGGGCGGCGTCAAGCTGGTTCGCAGCAAAGAAGACGCCAAAGCCTTCGCACAGCAGTGGCTGGGCAAGCGTCTGGTGACTTACCAGACTGACGCCAACGGTCAGCCAGTTACCAAGATCCTGGTTGAATCGTGCACTGATATCGCTAAAGAGCTGTACCTGGGCGCTGTCGTTGACCGTTCGAGCCGCCGCATCGTGTTCATGGCTTCCACCGAAGGTGGTGTGGACATCGAGAAAATCGCTCACGACACCCCTGAGAAAATCCTCAAGGCCACCATTGATCCGCTGGTTGGCGCACAGCCGTTCCAGGGTCGCGAGCTGGCGTTCCAGCTGGGCCTGGAAGGCAAGCAAGTTGCTCAGTTCGCCAAGATCTTCGTAGGCCTGGCCAAGCTGTTCAAGGACCACGACCTGGCGCTGCTGGAAGTGAACCCGCTGGTGATCAAGGCCGACGGCGACCTGCATTGCCTCGATGCCAAGATCAACATCGACGCCAACGCGATGTACCGTCAGCCTAAGCTGAAGACTTTCCACGACCCGTCGCAAGACGATCCGCGCGAAGCGCACGCTGCCAAGTTCGAACTGAACTACGTAGCCCTGGAAGGTAACATCGGCTGCATGGTCAACGGTGCCGGCCTGGCCATGGGTACCATGGACATCGTCAACCTGCATGGCGGCAAGCCAGCCAACTTCCTCGACGTGGGCGGTGGTGCTACCAAGGAACGCGTAACCGAAGCGTTCAAGATCATCCTGTCCGACACTAACGTCGCTGCAGTCCTGGTCAACATCTTCGGCGGCATCGTTCGTTGCGACATGATTGCCGAAGGCATCATTGGCGCCGTGAAAGAAGTCGGCGTGAAAATCCCGGTTGTTGTTCGCCTTGAAGGCAACAACGCTGAGCTGGGCGCTAAAGTACTGGCAGAAAGCGGTTTGAACATCATCGCTGCTACCAGCCTGACCGACGCTGCTCAACAAGTCGTTAAAGCTGCGGAGGGCAAATAATGAGCGTCCTGATCAATAAAGACACCAAGGTTATCTGCCAGGGTATTACCGGTTCGCAAGGTAGTTTCCACACCCAGCAAGCCATCGAATACGGCACCAAGATGGTTGGCGGCGTAACTCCGGGCAAGGGCGGCACCGAGCACCTGGGCCTGCCTGTCTTCAACACCGTCAAGGACGCTGTTGCAGCCACTGGCGCTACCGCCAGCGTGATCTACGTTCCGGCTCCTTTCTGCAAGGACTCCATCCTTGAAGCAGCGTTCGGCGGCATCAAGCTGATCGTTTGCATCACCGAAGGCATCCCGACCATCGACATGCTGGAAGCCAAGGTCAAGTGCGACGAGCTGGGTATCACCCTGATCGGCCCGAACTGCCCAGGCGTGATCACTCCGGGCGAGTGCAAGATCGGCATCATGCCAGGTCACATTCACTTGCCAGGCAAGGTCGGTATCGTTTCCCGTTCCGGCACCTTGACCTACGAAGCCGTCAAGCAGACCACTGACGCCGGTTTCGGTCAGTCGACTTGCGTCGGCATCGGCGGTGACCCGATCCCAGGCTCCAACTTCATCGACATCCTGAAGCTGTTCCAGGAAGACCCGAAGACCGAAGCGATCGTCATGATCGGTGAGATCGGTGGTTCCGCTGAAGAAGAAGCCGCTGCCTACATCAAGGCAAACGTGACCAAGCCGGTTGTTTCCTACATCGCTGGTGTGACTGCTCCTCCGGGCAAGCGCATGGGCCATGCTGGCGCAATCATCTCCGGCGGCAAAGGCACTGCAGACGAGAAATTCGCTGCGCTGCAAGACGCAGGCGTGAAAACCGTGCGTTCGCTGGCAGACATCGGCAAGGCCCTGGCCGAGCTGACTGGCTGGGAAATGAAGAAGTAAGCTTCGGCTGACCCTTCGTTCCAGCAACAAAGGCCACCTTCGGGGTGGCCTTTGTCGTTTCTGCCGCTCTATCCGGTCATAGAGAGGGCGCTCTTGTGGCGAGGGAGCTTGCTCCCGCTGGGCTGCGCAGCAGCCCCAATTCAGGCGCCGGTATTATTCAGACAAAGTGCGCTGTCCGGTTTACGACTGCTGCGCAGCCGAGCGGGAGCAAGCTCCGTCGCCACGGGGATGTACTGCTTGGAGAACAGGTGCAACACGGAAAAATAGATACGTAAATGCGACACGGAAATGTCGTGTATCGGATAGTTCGCCCCGTAACAGTGCGTTCCGCGCATAAATTCGTTAGTCTTGCCGCCAATTTTGCGACCCGCGGCCCACAAGGCGGCGACGCGCTAAACGGGTCGGTCCCATACGGATCGGCAGCATTTCCCTCACCCTTCAGGGAAATCCCTCTCTAAATTCCGATTCAGTAGTGTGGTTTCCTTAATGAAAGTGTTGAAAGGCCAGGACATCCTGGCGCTTGGTTTCATGACATTTGCCCTGTTTGTCGGGGCCGGTAATATCATCTTCCCGCCTATCGTCGGTTTGCAATCCGGGCCCCATGTCTGGATGGCGGCGCTGGGCTTTTTGATCACCGCGGTCGGGCTGCCGGTGATCACCGTCGTTGCGCTGGCCAAGGTTGGCGGGGCGATGGATGCCTTGAGCAGCCCTATCGGCAAGATCGCCGGTGGTTTGTTGGCGGCGGTGTGCTACCTGGCCGTCGGCCCGCTGTTTGCCACACCGCGAACCGCCACCGTATCGTTCGAAGTCGGCCTGGCGCCGCTCACCGGCGAGAGTCCGCTGGCGCTGTTTCTTTATAGTGCGGTGTACTTCCTGCTGGTGTTCTTCATCTCGCTCTATCCGGGCCGCTTGCTGGACACCGTCGGGCGCTTCCTGGCGCCACTGAAGATCATCGCCCTGGCTGTGCTGGGCATCGCCGCGTTTGCCTTGCCTGCGGGCGATATTGGCGTGGCAACGCCTGAATATGTGGCGGCGCCGTTTTCCCAAGGCTTCATCAATGGTTACTTGACCATGGATACCCTGGGTGCATTGGTGTTCGGCATCGTCATCGTCAACGCGATCCGTTCCCGGGGCGTCGAGTCGCCGGCCTTGATCACCCGCTACGCGATCATCGCCGGGTTGATCGCCGGAGTGGGCCTGGCGCTGGTCTATGTCAGCCTGTTCCGCCTCGGCTCCGGCAGCCACGAAGTGGCGGCGGGCGCAACCAATGGCGCGGCCGTGCTGCATGCCTACGTGCAACACACGTTCGGCAGCCTGGGCAGCGGTTTCCTCGCGGTACTGATCTCCCTGGCGTGCCTGGTGACTGCGGTCGGCCTGACCTGCGCCTGTGCCGAATACTTCAGCCGCGTCCTGCCGCTGTCATACAAGACGCTGGTAATCATCCTGGCCGCGTTTTCGTTGCTGGTCTCCAACCTCGGCCTGACCAAGCTGATCGCCTTCTCGATTCCGGTGCTGACGGCGATCTATCCACCCTGCATCGTTCTGGTGGCCCTGAGCTTCTGCAAGGATTTCTGGCATGAGCAAGGACGCATCGTCGGCCCGGTCATGCTGGTTTCTTTCCTGTTTGGCTTGATCGATGCCCTCGAGGGCGCCGGGTTGGCGGACTGGATGCCGGGACAATTGGCCCACCTGCCTCTGAGCGAGCAGGGCCTGGCTTGGCTGATCCCTTCGGTCATGACTCTGGTGGTCGCGGTGGTCTGCGATCGGCTATTGGGCAAGCGCAGCCAAGCACTGGCTTAAGCGCTTCCAGCAGGCCCATTGGGAAAACGAAATGCCCCGTATCAATCGATACGGGGCATTTTTTTTATGGGTGCAGTGTCTTTTTCCTTGAGCTAGCGTCGAATGGGGTGTCCTGAGTCCACAAACACGGTTCCGGCGTTCGTTATTGTCATACAGGGAATTGCATGTCATTCATTCAAGCCAACCTGATTCATCTTCTCGCCGCCATATGGTTCATTATCTGCTGGGCTGGCTACACCCGTTACGCTTCCTGGAAAGCGCGAGATACGGCGTGCCTGGCCAGCGTCATGCACCTGTACCGAGAAGATTGGATGCGTCGCATGTTGCTGCGCGATAACCGCATCGCCGATGCCAGCGTGATCGGTAACCTTGAGCGCAACGCGTCGTTCTTCGCCTCCAGTACGCTGATTATCCTCGCCGGTATCCTCACGGTATTGGGCGCGTCCGACCGTGCGGTGTCGTTGCTCGCGGACCTGCCACTGGTGCAACAGGCTTCCCAAGGCATGGCGGAGGTGAAGCTGCTATGCCTGGCCCTGGTGTTCGTGTATGCGTTCTTCACGTTCAGTTGGTGCATGCGCCAGTACAACTTTGCCGCGGTCCTGGTGGGTTCGGCGCCGATGATCGGTGAACGGCATGTGTCCGAGCAAGAGCGCAAGGCCTTTGCGTCAAGAGCGGCACGGGTCATCTCCATGGCGGCCAACCAGTTCAACTTCGGCCTGCGCGCATATTATTTCGGCATGACCATGTTGGCGTGGTTCGTCAGCCCCTGGTTATTCATGTTGATGAGCGCTGGCGTGGTGTTTGTGCTGTATCAGCGCGAGTTTCATTCAGATGTACTGGATGTAATGGTCTATACGCCTACCGAAGCGCCAACGTCCGAGGCCGGCAAGGAGACCGCGTGACGCAGCGTTGAGCTGCCCAAATTGCAGGCATAAGAAAACCCGCTCCAGGCGGGTTTTCTTTTGCTGCTAAAACCGTATCAGTTGGTTTTAGGCGCGGTAGCAGGGGCTTGTTCCTGCTGGGCAGCACTGTTCGATTCAGACTGAGCTTTGGCGGCTTCGGCGTTTTCTTTCGCCGCGTCGTTCACTTTATCCTGTGCTTTGTTCATGTCTTGCTGAGCTTGCTCAGCGTGTTGGTTGGCATCTTGAGCTTTGTCCTCGGATTTTTTATCGCAGGCAGCGAGACCGAGGGAGGCGGCCAACATCAAGGCAATAGCAAAAGTCTTACGCATGGGGTGTTTCTCCTTATGGAAATAACTACTGGCCTTTTGAGCAACCCCCCTCAGGTTAAGTTCCTCTTTTGCGACAGATATATAACTTTGCAAGGTTGCGGAACTTTAGCGCACCCGCCTGTTGCCGGGCCTCTGCACAAACGAGGGCATTGATGGACATGGCTGAAGATCCCATTTTTGAGCGTGCGACACGCTTTTTATCGGCCCTGCGGCATTGCCAGGTGCTGGGCTTGAAGTTACACAGCGCCGGTCGTGACGGGCTGACGCTCATCCTGCCGTTCAGCCCGCAAATTGTCGGCAACCCCCTGACGGGCATCATCCACGGTGGCGCGTTGACTTCATTGATGGACACCGCGTGCGGCATGTCGACCTTGTGCGTGCTCCCGCAATTCGAAGTCTGTCCTACCCTCGACTTGCGCATCGACTACATGCACGCCGCCGAGCCCCACAAGGACGTCTACGGCTTCGCTCAATGCTATCGAGTGACCCAGGACGTGATCTTTACCCGGGGTTTCGCCTACCAGGACGACCCTGAGCAACCCATCGCCCATGTGGTGGGCACGTTCATGCGCCTGGGCGAGCATGCCCGGGGAATAGGGAAGGGCGGCTCGATGGCCGCCGTGGACCAGCCATGACCGACATCACCGAGGAACAATTGCGCCGCGCCTGCGAGCAGGGCGACTACGCGCTGCTGCTCGCTTCGATTCCCTATGCGCAACTGATTGGCGTTGAATGCACGCAGCAGGGCGACGAACTGCTGTTTTGCCTGCCGGCCAACAAGGACAACATTGGTAACCCTTTGCTGCCAGCCATCCATGGCGGTGTGATCGCCGGGTTCATGGAGTTGTCGGCTGCTGTTCATCTGCTGATCGCCACCCGTGCGCCGGGCGTGCCGAAGATCATTGATTTTTCCCTGGATTACCTGCGCACCGGGCAGTTTCGCGACACCTATGCCAAATGCCAGGTCTGGCGCCAGGGCCGGCGCGTCGCCAACGTCGCGATCACCGCCTGGCAGGAAAGTGAGGCCGAGCCTATTGCAACGGCCCGGGCCCATTTCAAGATCCCTGCACCTTCCAAGCCGACCGGCCCTTGAAATCATCAACGCTGCCCCAACCTTCAGGACATCCCGCCGCCAATCTCTGCGAGGCGGACACCACCATCCACTTGGAGTTTGATGACCATGAGCGTGGAAACTCAAAAGGAAACCCTGGGCTTCCAGACCGAGGTGAAGCAACTGCTGCACCTGATGATTCACTCGCTGTATTCGAATAAGGAAATTTTCCTTCGCGAGCTGATTTCGAACGCCTCTGATGCTGTCGACAAGTTACGTTTTGAAGCGCTGTCCAAGCCAGAGCTGCTGGAAGGCGGCGCTGAGCTGAAGATCCGTGTGAGCTTCGACAAGGACGCGAAAACCGTCACCCTCGAAGACAATGGCATCGGCATGAGCCGCGAAGAGGTGATCACGCACCTGGGCACCATCGCCAAGTCGGGCACCGCCGACTTCATGAAAAACCTGTCCGGCGACCAGAAGAAAGATTCCCATCTGATCGGCCAGTTCGGCGTCGGTTTCTACTCCGCGTTCATCGTTGCCGATCAGGTCGAAGTGTTCAGCCGCCGTGCCGGCCTCGCGGCGAGCGAAGGCGTGCATTGGTCGTCGAAGGGCGAGGGCGAATTTGAAGTCGCCACCGTCGACAAGGCAGATCGCGGTACTCGCATCGTGTTGCACCTCAAGTCCGGCGAAGACGAGTTTGCCGATGGCTGGCGCCTGCGCAACATCATCAAGAAATACTCCGACCACATCGCGCTGCCGATCGAGCTGCCGAAGGAAGTCACCGCTGCCGAAGGTGAAGAAAAGCCGGAAGTGGAATGGGAAACCGTCAACCGCGCCAGTGCCCTGTGGACCCGTCCGCGCACCGAGGTTACGGACGAGGAATACCAGGAGTTCTACAAGCATATCGCCCACGACTACGAGAACCCGCTGAGCTGGAGCCATAACAAGGTCGAAGGCAAGCTGGAATACAACTCGCTGTTGTACGTGCCGGCCCGTGCGCCGTTCGACTTGTACCAACGAGAAGCGCCACGCGGCCTGAAACTGTACGTGCAGCGTGTGTTCGTCATGGACCAGGCCGAGTCGTTCCTGCCGTTGTACCTGCGGTTCATCAAGGGTGTGGTGGACTCCAATGACCTGTCGCTGAACGTCTCGCGGGAAATCCTGCAGAAAGACCCGATCATCGACTCCATGAAGTCGGCACTGACCAAGCGCGTGCTGGACATGCTGGAAAAACTGGCCAAGAACGAGCCCGAGCAGTACAAGAGCTTCTGGAAGAACTTCGGCCAGGTGATGAAAGAAGGCCCCGCCGAGGACTTCGCCAACAAAGAGAAAATCGCCGGCCTGCTGCGCTTTGCATCCACCCAGGGTGACGATGGCGAGCAGATCGTTGGCTTGGCCGACTACCTGGCTCGCGCCAAGGAAGGCCAGGACAAGATCTACTTCCTGACCGGCGAAACTTATGCACAGGTCAAGAACAGCCCGCACCTGGAAGTCTTCCGCAAGAAAGGCATCGAAGTGCTGCTGTTGACCGACCGCATCGACGAGTGGCTGATGAGCTATCTCAACGAGTTCGACGGCAAGAGCTTCGTCGATGTGGCCCGTGGTGACCTGGACCTCGGTAACCTGGACTCGGAAGAAGACAAGAAAGCCGCCGAAGAAGTCGCCAAGAGCAAGGAGGGCCTGGTGGAGCGGATCAAGACCGCCTTGGGCGACGCCGTCAGCGAAGTGCGTGTCTCGCACCGTCTGACCGATTCCCCGGCGATCCTGGCCATCGGTGAGCAGGACCTGGGCCTGCAAATGCGCCAGATCCTCGAAGCCAGCGGCCAGAAAGTCCCGGACTCCAAGCCGATCTTCGAATTCAACCCGGCTCACCCGCTGGTGGAGAAACTCGATAACGAGCAGAGCGAAGAGCGTTTCGGCGACTTGTCGCACATCCTGTTCGACCAGGCGGCCCTGGCGGCCGGCGACAGCTTGAAGGACCCGGCGGCATATGTCCGTCGCCTGAACAAGCTGCTGGTTGAGCTGTCAGCTTGATCAAGTGAGACAAAACCCGCTTCGGCGGGTTTTGTCATTTCTGGTGTTCAGTCAAAAAGGAGTCCGTCATGAGTGAGGTTACGGTTCGTTCGCTGGTCTATCAGATCGATGGTCAAAGTTATGAAGGTCGTCTGGCCTTCGACGTCAACCAGCAGGGCCGGCGTCCGGGTTTGCTGATGGCGCCGAACTGGATGGGTGTCGGGGCGGGTGCCGAAGACATCGCCAGATCGGTGGCGGCTAATGGTTATGTGGTGTTGATCGCCGACCTCTACGGGCAAACGGTGCGACCGAGCAATGCCGATGAGGCTGGGGCGGCGATGATGCCCCTCAAGAGCGACCGGGCCTTGTTGCGCAAGCGCATGCAGGCGGCGTTCGAGCAGTTGCAAAGCCAGGACGACGCGCAGGTCGATGCTTCCAGGCTGGCCACGTTCGGCTTTTGCTTCGGTGGCTGCTGCGCCCTGGAACTGGCGCGAAGCGGTGCGCCGCTGAAGGCCACCATTTCCTTTCACGGCACCCTGGATACACCGGACCCGGCCGATGCGAAAAATATCAACGGCGCGGTGTTGGTGATGCACGGCGCGTCCGACCCGCTGGTGCCGAAGGAACAACTGCCGGCGTTCGAAGATGAGATGAACGCCGCTGGTGTGGACTGGCAATTGCTCAGTTATGGCGGCGCGGTGCACTCTTTCACCGATCCACAAGCCAATGTGCCTGGCAAAATGATGTACAACGCCAAGGTCGCCGGACGCGCGTTCCGGTCGATGCATAATTTGCTGGATGAAGTGTTCAAGGGTTGAATGCATCCAATAACTGTGGTAAGGGAGCAAGCTCCCTCACCACGGGATGGGTGTGAATCTAGGGCAATTCGATCCGCTCGCTTTCCCCCGGCACCGTCGGCCAGTCCCCGGCCGCCCAGCGCTGGCGGGCTTCGTCTATGCGGGCCGGGTCGCTGGAAACGAAATTCCAGTTCATCCGCCGTGGCCCATCCAGCGGAGCGCCGCCGAACAGCACGGCGTGGCAATCGCTGTCGGCAAACAGTGCCATCTCTTCCCCCGCGGGCAGTATCACCAGCGAATGAGGCTCCAGCGGTTCACCGTCCAGCTGCGCCTCGCCGCTCAGGACATACAGTGCGCGTTCTTCATGCTCGGTCGGGATCAGCAGTGTCGTCGCGGTTTGCAGGTTCAGTTCGGCATACAGCGTAGGCGACAGTACCGGGACCGGCGACTCCAGGCAAAAGCCTGACCCGGCAATCATGCGGATGCTGACGCCCAGGTTATTGCTGACCGGCAGGGTCTGGGCCGGATGATGGCTGTAGTGCCCTGGCCCTTGCTCATGGGACTTGGGCGAAGCCAACCAGACTTGCAGGCCATGCATGACGAAAGCGCTGCCCAGCAATGAATCAGGGGTGCGCTCGACATGGGCGATGCCGCTGCCCGCCGTCATCCAGCTCACGTCCCCGGCACGCACCACCTGATCGGAACCCAGGCTGTCCTTGTGTTGGAGTGATCCCTCGAACAGGTAGGTGAGGGTGGACAGGCCAATATGCGGATGCTGGCGGATATTCATGCCTTTATCGGCCGGGTAGGAGGTTTGCAGCATGTGGTCGAAAAACACGAAGGGTCCGACGCTGCGACATTTGGCGGACGGCAGCGGCCGCAGAATGGGCTGGCCTTCCACATCTTCTGCACGAGGACGAACGATCAGGGGAGCGGTCATGAGGGCTTCCAGGTTGAACGACGAGTGCGCAAAGCATAACCCGAGCTCATAACGAGCGGCAGCGGCGGCTTGAACCCAGGCGAGACGGATGGGGTCTATGCTTGCTCATGGCTTTTGGAGAGTGCCCGTGCCCTCGACCCGTCTGATCTTCGCATGGCTGCTGGCCGTTTCCAGCAGCGGCGCCGTCGCTCGCGAATATGCCTACAGCGATGCGCACCTGCATTACGTCGATTTCTTCCAGGAAACCGCCGGCATGCCCAAGCTGCTCAAGGCCATGGCCGACAATCGCATCGAGCACGTCATGATTTCCGGCGTGCCGGTGGCTAAGAAATGGCATGAGGACGAGCCCAAGCGTCCCCGTTATTACGCCGGTGACGATGCGGACGCCTATTGGTACAGCGCCACCGACGTGATAGTCGCCGCGGCGGTGGACAAACTACCCGCCGAACAACGCCAGTATTTCCATCCGTTCCTGTCAGGCTTCAATCCCAACGACAAGAATTCCGCTGCGCATATCCAGCGCATGCTCGACCTGTACCCTGGGCTGTGGCAAGGCATCGGCGAAGTGTTCACTCGCCATGACGACTTGACGGCGCTGACCTCCGGCGACACTCCCCGCGCTAACAACGAGGCCATGACCCGGATCTATCACCTGGCCGCCGAGAACGACCTGCCGGTGATGCTGCATTCCAATATCACCTCCAAGCGTGAGAGAAATCCGCTTTACCTGGCGGAAATTGAAGAGCCGTTGCGTAATCATCCGCACACGCGGTTCATTTGGGCCCATGCCGGCACCAGCATGGAGATTCATCGGCACCAGACTCAGCTGGATTTCCTGCTGCCCACGCTGACGCGAATGCTCGAGTCCTACCCCAACCTGTTCATCGACCTGTCCTGGAGCATGCTCACGCCGTATTTGCTCGACGAGGCGGGCAAGCCCAGGGTTGAATGGGTAAAGCTGGTGGAACGCTTTCCGGAGCGCTTCATGCTGGGATCTGATGTGGTAGGACGCTTCAACAAACTGGGTAAGGAGTTGCGTAGCTTTGACCCGTTCCTGGATGCCTTGCCGGAAGACGTGGCGAGGAAAGTGGCGCGGGATAATTTCCTCGCGGTGTTGCCTCGCTCAGTGACCCGCTGAGCCCGCTCTTGTGGCGAGGGAGCTTGCTCCCGCTGGGCTACGCAGTAGCCCTAAAGTCTGGCGACTGCTGCGCAGTCGAGCGGGAGCAAGCTCCCTCGCCACAGGTTAGCCATTTGCCCGAGTTATCGGTGGCAGGGTGCATTGGCTTTGTCATCAGCCTGTCACCCCCGCGTCATACCCTCGCGCTCATCTCAATCAAGGAGCGCAATATGCATCTCACCCGTCCAAGCGCGCTGCTCGCGCTGTTGATGACCTGTGGCCTGGCCCAGGCGGAAGTCCGTGTCGAAGGCCCGGTGGAGTACGGTGTGTTCGAAGGGCCACAAGCTGAGCTGCAATCGGGCGAGCGGGTCCTGCGTCGCAGCAACGAACAGATCCGCCAGACCGAAAGTGTGCCCGCCAAGCTGGGCACCAAATTTGGCATGCGCTACCAGTTGGCGGGCAAGGTCGCGGATGACCAACCGTTGACGCTGCTGTACTTCACGCCAGGCATTCGTACTCCCGATGGCGTGCGGCATGACAAGTTCGAAGTCATCCAGAAACTGGTGCCCGGCGCGCCTCAGGACGTGATGGCGTATGAGTTCACCGAAAGCCATGAAGTGGTGCCGGGGGAATGGCGGTTCATGGTGTTCCAGGGTGATCGACTGCTGACGCAGCAGCGGTTTGTCGTGCGCTGAACTTGAACTGAGCAGGCAAAAAAACGCCCCGAACCAGTCGGGGCGTTTTTGTGTGCGGCGTAGCGGCGGGAATTACTTGCCCTGCCAGCGCTTCATCACCAAGGTGGCGTTAGTGCCACCGAAGCCGAAGCTGTTGCTCATCACGGTGTTGATGGTGGCGTTTTCGCGAGTCTTGGTCAGGATCGGCAGGTCGGCCACTTCCGGGTCCAGTTCGTCGATGTTGGCCGACCCGGCCATGAAGTTGCCTTCCATCATCAGCATGCAGTAGATCGCTTCGTGAACGCCGGCGGCGCCCAGGGAGTGACCCGACAGGCTCTTGGTGGAGCTGATGGCCGGGGCTTTGTCGCCGAACACTTCACGCACGCCTTTCATCTCCGCGACGTCGCCGACCGGGGTCGAGGTGCCGTGGGTGTTCAGGTAGTCGATCGGTGCATCGACGGTGGACATCGCCATTTGCATGCAACGCACGGCGCCTTCGCCGCTTGGCGCAACCATGTCATAGCCGTCGGAAGTGGCGCCGTAGCCGACGATTTCCGCGTAGATCTTCGCGCCACGGGCGAGGGCGTGTTCCAGCTCCTCGACCACGACCATGCCGCCACCGCCAGCGATGACGAAACCGTCACGGTCGGCATCGTAGGCACGAGAAGCTTTTTCCGGTGTGTCGTTGCGCTTGCTGGACAGGGCACCCATCGCGTCGAACAGGAAGGACTGGCTCCAATGTTCTTCTTCGCCGCCACCGGCAAAGACGATGTCCTGCTTGCCCATCTGGATCTGTTCCATGGCGGTACCGATGCAGTGGGCACTGGTGGCGCAGGCAGAAGCGATGGAGTAGTTCAGACCCTTGATCTTGAACGGCGTGGCCAGGCAGGCGGAAACGGTGCTGCTCATGGTCCGCGTGACGCGGTACGGGCCAACACGCTTGACGCCTTTTTCGCGCAGGATGTCCAGCGCTTCCATCTGGTTCAAGGTCGAGGCGCCGCCGGAGCCGGCGACCAGGCCGGTGCGCGGATTGGATACCTGCTCTTCGGTCAGGCCGGAGTCAGCGATGGCGTCCTTCATGGCCAGATAGGCGTAAGCCGCCGCATGGCCGACGAAGCGGTAGATCTTGCGATCGATCAGCTCTTCGAGGTTCAGGTCAATGGAGCCGGAAACCTGGCTACGCAGACCCATTTCGGCATATTCCGGGTTGTACCGGATGCCAGGGCGACTTGCACGCAGGTTAGCGGAGACGGTCTCTTTGTCATTGCCCAGGCACGAAACGATGCCCAGACCAGTGATAACGACGCGGCGCATGCGGATAACCCTTAGAAGTTGTCAGTGGAGGTGAAAACGCCGACCCGAAGGCCTTCGGCGGTGTAGATCTCGCGACCGTCGACAGCCACCGAACCATCGGCAATGGCCATGTTCAGCTTGCCCTTGAGGACGCGTTTGATATGAATGTTATAGGTGATCTTCTTGGCGGTCGGCAGAACCTGACCGAAGAACTTCACTTCGCCCGAGCCCAAGGCGCGACCACGACCCGGCAGGCCCTGCCAGCCGAGGAAGAAGCCGACCAGTTGCCACATGGCATCCAGGCCCAGGCAGCCCGGCATCACCGGGTCGCCTTCGAAGTGACAGGCGAAGAACCACAGGTCCGGAGTGATATCCAGCTCGGCGACCAATTCACCTTTGCCGTACTTGCCACCCTCTTCGCTGATATGGGTAATGCGATCCACCATCAGCATGTTCGGGGCGGGCAGTTGCGCGTTACCTGGGCCGAACAGCTCACCGCGACTGCAGCGCAGCAGATCTTCCCGAGTAAAGGCGTTTTGTTTGGTCATGCGAGCTCCTCAATAGTCCCATGCGGCAGGGTGGGGCAAATCTTCCCGGCCGATCGAAGCGTTCATGCCTCGAGTCGGCAGCCTACTCATAGACTATTGCGTTGTAGTGAAAGTCACAGCACACGGGAAAATGAATGTACACCTGTGCACTGAAATGGTTATTCCTTTCCCGATCGAGGCGTGTCCGGGTGCCTAAGACTGCCGCACTTTCGCCTTTCACGCCAGTCACAGATAGTCCAAGAGACCGCATTCATCCCACCCAACGCTGCAGAATCTGCTGCAGGTCAATCCGTTTGAAGGGTTTTGCCAGGTAATCGTTCATGCCCGCCGCGAGGCACGCTTCGCGGTCGCCCTGCAACGCGTTGGCCGTCAGCGCGATGATGGGCACCTCGGCGCAGCCGGGCAACTGGCGAATCTGGCGCGTGGCTTCGTAGCCATCGGTCACCGGCAGCCGGCAATCCATCAGGATCGCTTCGAAAATCAGACTCTCGGCGCTGCGTACCGCCTGGGCGCCGTCCGTGGCAACGCTGACCTTGAAGCCCAGGCTGCGCAGCATCGCTTCGATCACGGTCTGGTTCACCGGGTTGTCTTCTACCAGCAGGATGTTGCGGCCTTCTCCATCGCCGTTTCCAGCAGGCAGGCGCGGGACCAGGATCGGGGGGGCCAGGCGCGACAGGGCCAACGGGATTTCCAAGGTAAACACCGAACCCTGGCCCTCCTGGCTCTGGGCACGCAGCGTGCCGCCCATGCGTTCGGCCAGGGTGCGGGCGATCGGCAGGCCCAGGCCCGTGCCGCCGTAGCGCCGGGAAATCGAACTGTCGGCCTGTTGGAAAGCATCGAACATCCGCTCCAGGCTCTCGGCTGGGATACCGATGCCACTGTCGCGCACCGTGCAGGTGAACCACAGTAACTCGTGATCCAGGGCCTGCCATTGGCATTGCACAGTGACGCGCCCCTGGTCGGTGAACTTCAGTGCGTTGCCGATCAGGTTCACCAGGATCTGCCGGATACGCGTCGGGTCGCCTTGCACCCGCAGCACCTTCATGTCGTCAGGGATCAGCAGGTCCAGGCCGAGCTTGCGTTGCGCGGCGCTGTGCTGGAACGATTGGGCACAGCTGCCGACCAGTTCAGACAAGTTGAAGGGAATATGTTCCAGTTCCAGCGCCGAACGTTCGATGCGCGAGAAATCGAGGATGTCGTTGATCACCTTCAACAGGTGCTCGGTGGATTCCGACGCCAGCGCGGTGTACTCCTGCTGCTCATCGGTCATCTGCGTGGTTTCCAGCAGTTGCAGCATGCCCAGCACACCGTTCATCGGCGTACGCAGTTCATGGCTCATCATTGCCAGGAATTCCGACTTGGCGCTGTTGGCTTTTTCCGCTTCCTCCCGGGTCTTGATCAGTTGCGCCATGGCCTGGTGCTGTTCGCGGCTGGCTTGTTCCAGGCCGTCCGCCAGATTATTGATGTGCCGCGACAACGCGCCCAGTTCGCCATCGTCGACGATCGGCAGTGGGGTGCTGTAGTCGCCTTGCTGGATGGCCTTGACCGCGTTGCCGATGTCGCGAATCGGTTGCGACAGGCTCGCCGCCAGGCGACGCGCCACCAGGAAGGTGAACAACAGGGCGAACAGGGCCAGGATCGCTGCCTTGAGCAGAATTTCCTGTTGGCGCTGGCTGAAGGCGTCACTGGACATGCCGACGATGACACGGCCCAGATAATCCTCCCCGGGCATCTCGATGGACGGGCCAGCGCTCTGCAGGAAATCATTGTTCAGGGCAATGCGCTGCAGGCGAACCGGGGCCTGGAACACCTCCACCTGCCGGGAATGGCCGCCGGTTTGTGCCGGTTGCTCGACGTACACAAGCACCCGCTCCGAGCGATCCTGGACTTCCAGGAAACGCACGTGTGGCGTGGCGAGCGTGGCCGTGAGCAGGCTTTCCAGTACTTCGTTGTTGCCGGAGATCACACCGTATTCCGCCGCCGGGGCCAGTTGGTTAGCGATCAGTTGGCCGGTGTGGTTGAGTTCCTGGCGCAGGTCCTGGATTCGCACGAAGGTGAAAAAGCTGATCAACAGCACGGTCAGCAACAAAGCCGGGCCAAGCGCAATGAGCTGGGTGCGGGTATTGATGTCCCAACGGCGACGCAAGGTCATGGGCGATGTTCTCCTTCTGCCAACTGCGTAGCAACGGATTCGGCGTCAATCGGTTCGATCCCCAGCGAGCGGGCGACCTGCTGGTTGCTCAGAATCTTGAAACGGGCCGGATACAAGGCGCGTGGCCAAGTGGCGGTGGGGCGGTCGAGCAGGTCGTCAAGAATCGCCAGCCAGTCTTCCTGGTCGCTGTAGGTGCTGGCCAGGCTGCCGGCCTTGACGAAGGCGGCACTTGGGCCGATCAGCGCCCGTTGGCGGGCATAACTGCTGAGCAGCACGTTCTTCACGGTCTTGGGGTTGTAAAGGTCGGGGTCATCGAGGCCCAGCAAGACATCGCTCTGGCCCAACAGCCTTTGCAAGGGGCGGCTGTCGTTGGTGTCGTCCCAGCGTTCGCTGACGATTTCCAGGCCCAGGGGCGTCGCGGCCTGGCGAAGGTCCTTGAGCAGGAACTCGCTGTGCCTGTCGAACAGCACGCCGACCCGCCGTACTTGCGGCAGGACCTTGCGAATCAGGCGCAATTGCCGGGCCATCGGCGGATCGCTCCAGAGCAGGCTCAGTTGATCGGGCGTCGCCTCGCCGAGGCGCTCGCGGGCTTGTTGGCGGCTGATCCGCAGCACCAGGGTGGCCGGCCCGTTGGGCGTTTGCAGGCGCCAGTCGAGGCCCGGCAGGTCCAGCAGGACCAAGCGCATGTCGGCGGGCAAACGGTCCGGTGCCGGCAGGCTGTCCAGGCGTGCAAACCGCACGCGGTCCTGGGGACGCCGGGCCTGTAAGGCTTGGGTAAACGATTGCACGCCGGGGCTGTCCTGGGCGCCGGTCAACAGAATCTCGGCGGCCCGCGCCTCAAGGGTGCCCAGCAGGCTGGCGAACGCCAGGCACAGTAGCCACCACAGGCGGCCACAAAAGGGCGTCTTGCTCGGTTGGCCGCGGAACATCTAGAAGGACAACTCCGCGCTGAAATACAGCACATGACGGGAGTCGTAGCGGTTGTCGACGAACGTGGTCGGCTGATCGTCGAGACGCTGTTGCAGGATGCCCGCCAGCTCCAGGCTGGCCTTGCCCAAGGGGATGCGCCGGGCGAGGCGGGTGTCGACTCGCTCGTAGCGGTAGCCATTGAGGGCATCAGCGGCGTAATAGAAGACCGCACTGTTCCAGCCTCGGCCCCAGTCACGGAGCCAGCCGGCCGAACCGCTGTTGCGGGCGGTCAGTTGTTCATCGAGGGGGTTGCTCGCCAGGGCGTCAACGTAGGCGTAGGTCAGGCGCAGGCGATCGGTGCGGGTCACGCGCCAGTCCAATTGGGTCTCGGCGCCAGTAAATTGCGATTCGTTGCTGTTGCTGGCGATGTACTGATTGTTGCGTAGCGGTTCGCTGATCATGCCGGTGATTTCGTCATGGAACAGCTTCACATCGACCGCCAGGCCCAGGTCCATGAAATAGCCGTTGTAGCCCAGCTCCCGGGAGCGCATGTGTTCCTGTTCCAGGTTGCCCGGGCCGCGGGTGCGGACGAAATAACGGGCGCTGTCCTGGCCGAACGCGGCGGGCCGCAGGTTGGTCACCTGGTAGCTCCAATTGACATTGTTCTCGAACATGTCCGGCGAGCGCACGGCCTCGGAGTACACCGCCCGCAGTCCGTGTCGCGGGGTGATCAGGTAGTTGACCGCCATGCGCGGGGTCAGCGAGCTGCCGGTCAGCCGCGTGTCTTCGAACATTGCACCGCCCTGCAACAGCCAGTGCTCGCTGGCCCGCCATTCGAGCTGGCCGAACAAGCGCCAGGTGGTGTCGTCGAGCGTGCCGTTGAAGTAGGTTTCGGAATCGGCGCGGTCGTAGCGATAATTCGCCCCGGTGACCAGCCGCAGGCTGTCGGACAGGCTCAGAGTGTCTTGGATTTCCAAGTCATAGCGCGACTCCCGGGCGCTCTGGTCGATGTCGCCGCACAGGGTCTGCGAAGCGCCGTTGCGCCACTGGTCGAGCACCTGGTTGGCCAAGGCCTGTTCCTGTGGCGTGCCGGCAGGCGCGCCTGTGCCAAGGAAGCTGGGAATGTTGCGGGCCAGCTTCTCGGCGTAATACGGGTTGAGTTGCCAGAGGTCTGTCAGTTGCGGACTGAAGGATACTTCGGCGTCACAGGCGCGCCAGGTCTGCTGGCGATCCCAATGCTGGATCGAGCCTTGCACATAAAGACTGTGATTGGGGTTCAGGTCCAGGTTCCAGCGCAGCGAACCGGCGTAATCCTTGGCAATGACGTCAGAGTTATCCCCGGCCTCGGTAATCCCGGCGAAAACCGGGCGATAGGTATAGGGACGTTGATTGGTCCCGTCCTTGGCGTTCAACTGCCAATCGATGCTCTGGCGTTCGTCCAGGGTCTGGCTGACCGACAGGTTGAAGCGGTCCAGGCGTCGGCTGTCGCGGTAGTTTGCGCCGTTGCGGTCACTGTCAAAACCATCGTCTTCCTGGCCCGACAGTGAAAGTCGCCAATCGCCGTTCTCCCAGCCGCTGCCCTGGCTCGCGTACCAGTCGCCGATCCCGCGCTGGCCCCGGGTTATTTTCAAGCGTGTGCCATGGCTGTCGGCCGGGGCGCGGGTGATGATGTTGACGACCGCCATCAGGGCGTTGGCGCCGTAGCTGACGGTGTTGGGGCCGCGGAAGACTTCGATCCGATCGATGTCTTCCATGGCCACCGGAATATCGCTCCAGTCCACCGTCGCGAGGCCGGCGCGGTACACCGAGCGGCCGTCGATCAGCACCTGCATGCGTCGCGCTTCGCTGGCGCTGGTGCCGTGGTAGTTTGCCGTGGCCTGGTTGCCGCTGAGATTGCCGACCATCATGCCCGGCACCAGGCGCAACAACTCGCTGATGTCCCGGGCGCCGCTGGCCTTGATCAGTTCGCTGTCGAGCACCGTCATGCTGCCCGGCACCGCCGCTGGCGATTGTTTCAGGCGCGTGGCGGTCAGTACCTGGGGCAAGGGCTGGTTGTCCACGAACAAGTCGTCGGCCACCACTGGCGGGCTGATGATCAGCGCCAATAGCAGTGGTGAACCTGAACGGGAAGGGCCGACGAGCACGGCACAGCCTCTGATAACGGAAGGGTGGCGGGCATGTTAACCGAGCCGAACGACTTTTCCATTCACGTTGACAGCATTTTCCTGGAAATTGATGGTCTGCCTCCTACGGCTGTGGCTATTTACTGACGGGGCTGGTCGCGATCTGGCCGCTCCGTATAATGCCCGGCATTGCCACTTGGTATGGAAGAGCGGATTGCATATGACTGAACAGCGCCCGATTGCGGTCCTGGGAGGCGGGAGTTTCGGCACCGCCGTGGCCAACCTGCTGGCGGAAAATGGCCACGCGGTACGCCAATGGATGCGTGACCCGGCGCAGGCCGAGGCCATCCGCGTGAACCGGGAGAATCCGCGTTATCTCAAAGGCATCAAGGTCCGACCTGAAGTGGAGCCCGTTACTGACTTGCAGGCGACACTTGAGGGCAGCGATCTGTTCTTTGTCGCCTTGCCCTCCAGCGCCTTGCGCTCGGTATTGGCGGCGCATGCCGAACGCTTGAGCGGCAAATTGCTGGTGAGCCTGACCAAAGGCATCGAGGCACAGACCTTCAAGCTGATGAGCGAGATCCTCGAAGAGATCGCTCCCAAGGCGCGTATCGGCGTGATTTCCGGGCCGAACCTGGCGCGCGAGATCGCCGAACATGCACTGACCGCCACCGTGGTCGCCAGTGAAGACGAAGAATTGTGCCAGCGGGTCCAGGCGGCATTGCATGGGCGCACCTTCCGGGTCTACGCCAGTGCTGACCGTTTCGGCGTGGAGTTGGGCGGGGCGTTGAAAAATGTCTATGCAATCATCGCCGGCATGGCGGTCGCGTTGGGCATGGGTGAGAACACCAAGAGCATGCTGATCACCCGGGCGCTGGCGGAAATGACTCGCTTTGCCGTCAGCCAGGGCGCCAACCCGATGACCTTCCTCGGGCTGGCCGGGGTGGGCGATTTGATCGTCACCTGTTCCTCGCCCAAGAGCCGCAACTACCAGGTGGGTTTTGCTCTCGGCCAAGGGCTGAGCCTGGATGAGGCGGTGTCGCGCCTGGGCGAAGTGGCCGAGGGGGTCAATACGCTCAAGGTGCTCAAGGCGAAGTCCCAGGAGGCCGGCGTCTACATGCCATTGGTCGCCGGGCTGCACGCCATTCTGTTCGAAGGGCGGACGCTGGAACAGGTGATCGAACTGTTGATGCGTGGCGAACCGAAGACCGACGTCGATTTCATTTCCACCAGCGGCTTCAACTGATTATTTGACCGCAAGCAGGAGCGAACCATGAACGATCCAAAAGGGCAGCCTCAGTACGAATCCATCTTGCTGCGTGTGCTGTGGATGGTCATTTACCTGCTGGTCTGGCAGGTGGCGCAATTCATTCTCGGCGTCGTGGTACTGGTGCAATTGATCTATCGGTTGATCTACGGCGCACCCAGCGCCAGCCTGATGAACTTCGGCGACAGCCTGAGCCAGTTCCTGGCACAGATCGGCCGCTTTGGCACGTTCCACAGCGACCAGAAACCCTGGCCGTTCGCCGACTGGCCGACTCCACGGACACCCGAAGGCGAAGCGCCTCACACCGTGGCGCCGGCGCCGCATCCAGTCCGCGACGAGGAGCCAAAGCTATGAAACTATGGGTATTGCGTCATGGTGAGGCCGAGCCCCACGGCGTTCGTCCCGATCCGGAGCGGGTGTTGACGGTGCATGGTCGCGAAGAAGTGCTGCTCAGCGCCGGTCGGTTGATGGGCGAGCCGTTGCGGGCCATTTACGCCAGCCCCTACGTGCGCGCCCAGCAGACCGCCCAACTGGTGCGTGAAGCGTTGGGATTCGAGCCTGAGCTGATTACCGTGGACTGGTTGACGCCCGAGACCCGACCGACCGATGTGCTGAAACATCTGGAGGATCAGGATGACGTGCTGTTGGTCAGCCACAACCCGCTGGTGGGTAGCTTGCTGGGCCTGTTGCAGCACGGTCACCTGCAGCAGCCCGAGCAAGTGCAAACGGCTGGGCTGGCCGAGCTGGAAGGCGACCTGCCGTTGGCCGGTGCGATGACGCTCAAGCGTCTCAGCCACCCCTGAATCAGGCTGCTTGCCGGACAGAAAAAACAAAAATCACAAAGGAAGGGCAACAATGAGTCTGTGGCGCACCATCCCGAACATCGAACAGTTGAACGCTGCCGGTAAGAACACCATCAGCGAAGTGCTGGACATCCGTTTCGAGTCGTTCGACGACGAGTCCCTGACCGCCAGCATGGTGGTCGATCACCGCACCCACCAGCCGTTCGGCCTGCTGCATGGCGGTGCTTCGGTGGTGTTGGCCGAAACGGTCGGCTCCATGGCCGCCTACCTGTGCGTCGACACCAGCAAGTTCTACTGCGTGGGCCTGGAGATCAATGCCAATCACCTGCGCGGCGTGCGCAGCGGGCGGGTCACGGCCACGGCCCGCTCGGTTCACCTGGGCCGCACCACCCAGGTCTGGGACATCCGCCTGGTCAACGATGACGGCAAGGTCAACTGCGTATCGCGCTTGACCATGGCGGTGGTCCCGGTGGGTGAGCAGCCGCCGGGGCGCTAAAAGCTAAAAGCCACAAGCTACAAGCTACAAGCTACAAGCGAAGCAGGCCTGCGTTTACTGGCAGCGTGAGGCTTGCAGCTTGCAGCTTGAATCCAGCTGTCATCATTCCTGTCAGTTACGGTCATTGCCGCGCTACGGGGTTGTGCGCACAATCGGTTGCAGTTCTCGCAATGGATCGGCCTACATGTCCCAGGTGTTTTTCGCCCACGCCAATGGTTTTCCCTCGGCCACCTACGGCAAGCTGTTCGCCGCGCTGGCGCCGCAATACGCCGTCGCTCACCTTGAGCTGCACGGCCATGACCCGCGGTTTCCGGTGGATGACAACTGGAACAACTTGGTGGACGAGCTGATTCATCACCTCGAACACCAACCGGAGCCGGTATGGGGCGTGGGCCACTCTCTAGGCGGCGTGCTGCATCTGCACGCGGCGTTACGCAGTCCTCATTTGTATCGCGGCGTGGTCATGCTTGATTCGCCTGTGCTCACCCGCGCGGACCGTTGGGTGATCCTCGCCGCCAAGCGCCTGGGCTTCATCGACCGCCTGACCCCGGCCGGGCGGACCCTGGGCCGGCGCGAGGAGTTCAACGATCTGGAATCGGCGCGGGCCTATTTTGCCGGCAAGACGCTGTTTCGCGGTTTCGATCCAGAGTGCTTCGAAGCGTACCTGCAGCATGGCTTGCAGCCCGTCGGCGATCGGTTGCGACTGCGCTTCGACCCGGCCACGGAAATCAGCATCTACCGCGGCGTGCCGCACACCAGCCCAGGTCGGGCTCTAAAGCTGCAAGTTCCGCTGGCGGTGGTGCGAGGCCGGCAGAGCCGGGTGGTGATGCGTCATCACACCCGTTCGGTAGGACGCATGCCCTTGGGCGAATCCCTGACCATGCCGGGCGGCCACATGTTTCCTCTCGAATACCCCCAAGACACGGCCACCCTGATCAAGGACCTGCTCCAGCGCTGGGAAGGGCAGCGAGCATGAATGCCGTCGAAGAGGTTCGCCTGAGCCTGCCTCACATTGAACTGGCGGCCCACCTGTTCGGGCCGGAAGATGGCCGACCGGTGGTCGCCTTGCATGGCTGGCTGGACAATGCCAACAGTTTCGCCCGGCTGGCACCCCGACTGAAGGGTGTCCGAGTCATTGCCCTGGACATGGCCGGTCACGGTCATTCCGGGCACCGCCCGCCTGGCGCCGGCTACGCCCTGTGGGACTACGCGCATGACGTGCTGCAAGTCGCCGAGCAACTGGGCTTGAAGCGTTTTGCCTTGTTGGGGCATTCCATGGGCGCGATTGTTTCGCTGGTGTTGGCCGGCGCGTTGCCCGAGCGGATTACGCACTTGGGCTTGATTGACGGAGTGATTCCCCCTACGGCCAAAGGCGATAATGCGGCGGAGCGCATGGGCATGGCGTTGCAGGCGCAGATGGAGCTGCAACAAAAACGCAAACCGGTCTACAAAACCCTCGACCGGGCCATCGAAGCCCGCATGAAAGGGCTGGTGGCGGTCAGTCGCGAAGCCGCCGAGCTGCTGGCCCAGCGCGGGCTGATGCTGGTACCGGGGGGCTACACCTGGCGCACCGACAACCGACTGACCTTGCCCTCACCGCTGCGCCTGACCGATGAACAAGCCATGGCCTTCGTGGCTCGGGTCGCTTGCCCTGCTCATCTGGTGGTGGCGGCTGACGGCATGCTTGCCCAGCATCCCGAGTTGCTGGAGCGTCTACCCTTCAGTCATGAACAGCTGCCTGGCGGTCATCATTTGCACCTGAACGACGAGGTCGGTGCCGCGCTTGTAGCAGACTGTTTCAATCGGTTCTTCAGCGTTTCTTGACTTGCGCCGGGCAAGTGCCGAGGCTGGGCGGGTTGAAAGGGAGCCAACCATGACAGACAACCATCCACTCGCCTTGCTGCGCATTGACGAACGCCTTTGCGTCGCGCGGATCCAGGCCAAGTCCATCCGATGAAACCGACCATTCACTCATTCGTCCTGCTGGCGCTGGCCTGTCTCAGCCCGGCATCGCTGGCCGCCGATGTGCCCGGCAGTCGGGACCTGGAACGCGTGCCACGCATGCCCGACGCGCAGATCGTCGATTACCGGCAAACCAGCGACCTGGAGCGTATCTACCCGATGGGGTCGATCCGCAGGATCAGCGGCCAGTTGCGTTTCGACGGGCAGGTCGATGCCCGTGGCAACGCGACGTCAGTGACCTACGAACTGCCGCCGGAACATTCCGCCACCCAAGCCTTCACCGCTGCGCGCGAAGCCTTGCAAAAGCAGGGCGCCGAGCTGTTGTTCTGGTGCCAGGCTCGCGATTGCGGCGAAAGCAGCCTGTGGGCCAACGATGTATTCGGCAACGCCAAGCTCTATGGCGCCGATAACGGTCAGGCCTACCTGTTGCTGCGCCTGGCGCCGCCTGCGGACAACACACTGATCGCGCTGTATGCGATAACCCGTGGCAACCGCAAGGCGTACCTGCACATCGAGCAGTTCGAAGCGGGCGCGCCCTTGGGGAACGTCCTGCCGACATCGGCGACACTGCTGCGCCAGCTCAAGGACACCGGTGTGCTGGATCTGCCGCGTCTGGCCGGCGAGCCGGATGACGCCTGGTTGCGCCTGCTGTCCCGGGCCCTGAACCTGGACACGGGCCTGCGAGTGAGCATCGCCGGCCCGCACGCCGAGGCTTGGCACCAGGCCTTGGTCGATCAGGGTGTCCGCGCGGCAAGAATGGAGGCGACCAGGAGTGACGCCACTGGCCTGCACCTTGAACTGCTGCGATAAGCTATCTGGGGGAGTGCGCTTGACGACCTTATCCCGGCCTTGTTCATTTTTCGGGACCTTCCATGCTCAATAACGATCGGCTGTTGGTGCAGATCCTGCTCCTGGTGTTGTTCGGAGCAAGCCTTTGGGTAATGGCTCCGTTCTGGTCGGCGCTGTTCTGGGGCGCCGTGCTGGCGTTTGCCAGTTGGCCGTTGATGCGCTTGCTGACGCGTTGGGTCAATGGCCGTGAATCCCTGGCGGCGGCGTTGCTGACGGTAGGCTGGATGTTACTGGTGGCGGTTCCGCTGGTGTGGCTGGGGTTCAACCTGGCTGATCATGTGCGCGATGCCACGGCCTTCATCAAGGACGTCCAGGTCGACGGCCTGCCCGAAGCACCCGAGTGGCTGGCCGGTGTGCCATTGGTCGGCGGACGGCTGGTGACGCTCTGGGATGGCATCGACCAGCAAGGTGCGGCGATGATGGCTTCCGTCAAGCCGTACCTGGGACGGGTGGGCAACTGGTTGCTGGCCCGCAGTGCGCAAATCGGCGGCGGGATCCTCGAACTGACCCTGAGCATTGTGTTCGTGTTCTTTTTCTACCGCGACGGCCCGCGACTGGCGGCCTTTGTCCAAGGGCTGCTGGAGCGGCTGATCGGCGACCGCGCCGGCTACTACGTCGAACTGGTAGCCGGTACGGTGCAACGCGTGGTCAATGGAGTGATCGGGACCGCGGCGGCCCAGGCCGTGCTGGCGCTGATCGGCTTCCTGATCGCCGGGGTACCGGGTGCCTTGGTGCTGGGGATCGTCACCTTCCTGCTCAGCCTGATTCCCATGGGGCCGCCATTGGTCTGGATCCCCGCCACCGCCTGGCTGGCATGGAAGGGCGAGTACGGGATGGCGGTGTTCCTGGGCATCTGGGGGACTTTCATCATCAGCGGCGTGGACAACGTGCTCAAGCCCTACCTGATCAGCCGTGGCGGAAACCTGCCGCTGGTCATCGTATTGCTGGGCGTATTCGGCGGGCTGATTGCATTCGGTTTCATTGGGCTGTTCATCGGTCCAACCTTGCTGGCGGTGGCGTACAGCTTGCTGAACGATTGGAGCAAGAGTCAGTCACGATAGGCCCGTAGTCAGGCGCGAGGCAGGCTGATGACCGCAGTCAACCCGCCTCCCGGTGTTTCTTCCAGGGTCAATTGCCCACCCAGGCGTTCGGCGGCCTCCCTGGCAATCGTCATGCCCAGGCCGACGCCGCCGGAGTTGCGGTTGCGCGAGCCTTCCAGGCGATAAAAGGGCTCGAACACGGCCTCGCGTTTTTCTGCTGCGATGCCGGGGCCATGGTCGATGACACGGATCAATAGCTGGTGGCGTTGGTCTTCCAAGAGGATCAACGCATGGCCGGCGTAGCGCAGGGCATTGTCGATGAGGTTGTTGATGCAGGAACGCAGCGCCATCGGCTGCACCTGCAGCGGGGCGCAAATGCCGCCAACCTGCACATCGGCGCCCTGGTCCTGGGCATTTTCGCTGAGTGATTCCACCAAGGCCTGCACGTCCATCCATTGCAACGTTTCACTGGTGCGTTGTTCGTGCAGATAGGTCAGCGTGGCGTCGAGCATGCCGATCATGTCGTCCAGATCCTGGCGCATCTGGCCTTGCAGCTTGCGGTCGTCAATCTGTTCGAGGCGCAGCTTGAGCCGCGACAGCGGTGTGCGCAGGTCATGGGAAACCGCGCCGAGCATGCGCGAGCGCTGTTGCACTTGCTCACGGATCCGCTGCTGCATCAGGTTGAACGTATAGGCTGCCTGGCGCGCTTCCCGGGGGCCGCTTTCGTCCAGCGGCGGGCTGTCGAGGTTTTCGCTCAACCGTTCGGCGGCATCGCTCAGGCGCTGGATAGGGCGGGTCAGCAGCTTGGCACCGTACCAGGCGGCCACGATCAGAAATACAAATTGAAAAGTCAGCGGCACTACCGGGCCACCGAACCAGGGGCGCGGTGGGCGGCCGGGCGTCGAATCCGAGCCTTGGGCGAACTTGCCTTGCCGGGAAAACTCCGGCGCTGAGCCCGGAGGCGGAGGCGGCGGGGCAAAGTAGGAAAACCAGGCGAAGGCCAGCAGATGCGCCAGGACAATTGCCAGCAACAGCACGCCGAACAGGCGGCCGAACAGGGTGTCGAGGCGCAGGCGCATCAACCGATGTCCCGCGCGTCGAACAAATAGCCTTCTCCGCGTACTGTCTTGATCAGTTGCGGGGCTTTTGGATCATCGCCCAGCTTCTGGCGCAGGCGCGACACCAGCAAATCGATGCTACGGTCGAATGCCTCGATCGAGCGACCACGGGCTGCGTCCAGCAGTTGCTCACGGCTGAGTACTCGGCGGGGCCGTTCGATGAACACCCACAACAGCCGGAATTCCGCATTGGACAGCGGCACCACCAGCCCTTCGGCGGAAATCAGTTGGCGCAGTACGCTGTTGAGCCGCCAGTTATCGAAGCGAATGTTGGCCCGTTGCTCGGTGCGGTCATCACGCACGCGGCGCAGGATCGTCTGGATCCGCGCCACCAGTTCCCTGGGCTCGAAAGGCTTGGCCATGTAGTCATCGGCTCCCAGTTCCAAGCCGATGATGCGATCGGTGGGTTCGCAGCGCGCAGTCAGCATCAGGATCGGAATGTCCGATTCGGCCCGCAACCACCGGCACAGCTGCAAGCCATCTTCACCTGGCAGCATCAGGTCCAGCACCACTACGTCGAAATGCTCGGCCTGCATCGCCTGGCGCATGGCGGCGCCATCGGTCACGCCGCTGGCACGAATGCCGAAGCGGGCCAGGTAATCGATCAACAGCTCACGGATCGGCACGTCGTCATCGACGATCAGTGCCCGGGTGTTCCAGCGTTTGTCATCGTCAGACGCTTTTTTCTGATCGTCGGCATTGGCAATAAAGGGGGTCTGCATAGGTGCTTCATCTGCCAAGTTGGCTGCCAACCGCAAAGAAGGCGGCGAGGTAATGATTCCAGCATAAGCTCCGGTCGGTAGGCCGTGAAGTGCTGGAAGGACGGGTGCGGCGTCGGACAGTAACGTGTCGGCGTGTAGTGCGCATGTCGCGAGTGTATCGGTTTCGACACAAAGGCCCGCAGGATCCATGTTGGAGCAGATGATGATTTACCGATCATCGGGTCCCGCACGGGCGCTGGTTCCGCTACAATGCGCGCCGATTTCGACTTGCCTGAGAGCCCACTCATGTCCGCCTGCCAGACGCCCATCATCGTCGCCCTGGATTTCCCCACCCGTGACGCCGCCCTGAAGCTGGCCGACCAGTTGGACCCTAAGCTTTGCCGGGTCAAAGTCGGCAAGGAGCTGTTTACCAGCTGTGCCTCGGAAATCGTCGGCACCTTGCGTGACAAGGGTTTCGAAGTGTTCCTGGACCTCAAATTTCACGATATCCCCAACACCACTGCCATGGCCGTCAAGGCTGCCGCGGAGATGGGGGTGTGGATGGTCAATGTGCATTGCTCCGGTGGCTTGCGCATGATGGCCGCGTGCCGTGAAGTGCTCGATCAGCGCAGCGGTCCGAAACCGCTGTTGATCGGCGTGACCGTGCTGACCAGTATGGAGCGTGAGGACTTGGCGGGGATCGGCCTGGACATCGAGCCTCAGGAACAAGTGCTGCGCCTGGCGGCACTGGCCCAGAAAGCCGGCATGGACGGTCTGGTCTGTTCAGCCCTGGAAGCCAGCGCCCTGAAGTCGGCCCATCCGTCGCTGCAACTGGTGACGCCGGGGATTCGTCCGGCGGGCAGCGCCCAGGACGACCAACGCCGTATCCTGACGCCGCGCCAGGCATTGGACGCCGGCTCCGATTATCTGGTGATTGGCCGCCCGATCAGCCAGGCGGCGGATCCGGCCAAGGCCCTGGCGGCGGTGGTGGCCGAACTGGCCTGATCCAACACTGCGGATCGTGCGGGAGCGAGCAAGCTCGCTCCCGATTGTCTCGCTTCAGACCTTGAGAACCAGCTTCCCGAAGTTCTCGCCACTGAACAATTTGGTCAGTGTCTCGGGAAACGTTTCCAGCCCTTCGACGATATCTTCCTTGCTCTTGAGTTGTCCCTTGGCCATCCAGCCGGCCATTTCCTGCCCGGCTGCGGCGAACTGCGACGCATAGTCCATGACCACAAAGCCTTCCATACGCGCGCGATTGACCAGCAGCGACAGGTAGTTGGCCGGGCCCTTTACCGCTTCCTTGTTGTTGTATTGGCTGATCGCACCGCAAATCACCACGCGAGCCTTGAGGGCCAGGCGGCTGAGCACCGCATCGAGGATGTCGCCGCCGACGTTGTCGAAATACACATCTACGCCTTTGGGGCACTCACGCTTGAGGCCCGCGTGGACGTCTTCGCTCTTGTAATCGATGGCGCCGTCGAAGCCCAGCTCATCGATCAGGAACTTGCATTTATCGGCCCCACCGGCGATGCCCACCACGCGGCAGCCTTTGATCTTGGCGATCTGCCCGGCAATGCTGCCCACTGCACCGGCGGCCCCGGAAAGCACCACGGTTTCTCCGGCTTTGGGCGCACCGACATCCAGCAGGGCGAAATATGCAGTCATCCCGGTCATGCCCAGCGCGGACAAATAGCGCGGCAGCGGCGCCAGTTTCGGGTCTACCTTGTAGAAACCTCGCGGCTCGCCAAGGAAGTAATCCTGCACGCCCAGCGCACCGTTGACGTAATCGCCGACCGAAAATCCCGGGTTGTTCGACGCGATGACCTGGCCTACGCCCAACGCCCGCATGACTTCACCGATGCCGACCGGCGGGATGTAGGACTTGCCTTCATTCATCCAGCCGCGCATGGCCGGGTCGAGGGACAGGTATTCATTCTTGACCAGGATCTGGCCGGCTGCCGCTTCGCCGATGGGGACTTCTTGAAAGGTGAACGTCTCACGGGTCGCGGCGCCCACCGGGCGTTTGGCGAGCAGGAACTGGCGGTTGGTCTGGGCAGTCATGACAGGCACTCAAAGTGAATGAAGCCTTGTTGATAGACCCTCCAGGCCTGCGCCGCAAGGTTTGCCGATACAGCGAATGCAGGTTGATCCAACCCAGTGATAGTGCGACGGGCGCTATTATCACTGGCGCTCATGCGACGCCAACCGGCGGTTGGATAGTGCTGCCGTGCCGTTGCGATCGGTGGCTATATGCGGCAATCAGCGGTAATTCTTCGAGGTATTGACAATGAGCATGACGTTTTCCGGACAGGTTGCGGTGGTGACGGGCGCGGCGGCGGGCATTGGCCGCGCCACGGCTCAGGCATTCGCGGCGCAAAACCTCAAAGTTGTCGTTGCCGACCTTGACGTGGCGGGCGGCGAGGGCACGGTGCAGTCGATCCGCGAGGCGGGGGGCGAAGCTGTGTTCGTGCGTTGCGACGTGACATTGGAAAGCGACGTGCAGAATCTGATGAGCGCAGTGATCAATGCTTATGGACGCCTCGATTATGCCTTCAACAACGCGGGCATCGAGATCGAGAAGGGCAAGTTGGCTGACGGTACGCTGGATGAATTCGACGCAATCATGAGCGTCAACGTGAAGGGCGTGTGGCTGTGCATGAAGTACCAATTGCCACTGCTGTTGGCCCAAGGCGGTGGAGCTATCGTCAATACCGCCTCGGTGGCAGGGCTCGGGGCGGCGCCGAAAATGAGTATCTATGCCGCGTCCAAGCATGCCGTGATCGGCCTGACCAAGTCGGCGGCCATTGAGTACGCCAAGAAGAAAATTCGCGTGAATGCAGTTTGCCCGGCAGTGATCGACACGGACATGTTCCGTCGAGCCTACGAGGCGGACCCGAAAAAAGCCGATTTCGCCAACGCAATGCACCCGGTCGGGCGCATTGGCAAGGTCGAGGAAATTGCCAGCGCGGTGTTGTATCTGTGCAGCGATGGCGCTGCATTCACCACGGGACATTCCTTGGCAGTGGACGGTGGGGTCACTGCGTTCTGACGCCAATTACGTAAGATAGGGCCCGCATTGTCTGCGGGCTTTTTCTTTTCGCGCCGAAGGTTCCCTTGGTAAGGCCGCCAATGTATTTCAAAGAATGAGAATCAGGTGGTTTTGCGTCGATGTCGTACATCGTCCAGCGGCGGCCTGTGCTTAACTGTTTGTGGAAATAAAACAAACGCTTAGGAGCTTGGTTACTCATGGAGTTGAGAATCGACCGGCAGGCACTGGTACCTGTCGTGCAGCAAATTGTCGATGCGCTGGCCAGTTGGGTTCGACAAGGAAGGGTTGAGCCCGGCACTCGCCTGCCATCGATCCGGCAACTGGCGCGGGAGAACCTGCTCAGTCAGGCCAGTGTTCACGACGCCTACCAACGCCTGGTTGCCCAAGGCGTGCTGGCATCCCGTAACGGCTCGAGTTTTTTTGTCGCCCTCGCCCCTTCGGCAGAGGGGGAGCCGGCAGGCAGCGTCTGGCTCCAGGACGCACTGTCGGCCCCGCCCCGCCCGGTCAGCGACGCGCAACAAGAGCTGAAGCTGGGTAGTGGTGGCCTGCCCGAGAGTTGGCGCGAAAGCGACGACCTGGGGTATGCGATCCGTCAGGTAACCCGAACAGACATGGCGGGCCTGTTCAACTACAGCACGCCGCTGGGGTTGCCGGCCCTGCGCGAGCTTCTGTCCAGGCGTCTGAAGCAGTTCGATATCGACGCCGACAAGAACCGGATCCTTACAACCACAGGCGCCACCCACGGTCTGGACCTGATAGTACGCACCCTTCTGCCACCGGGAAGTTGCGTCGTGGTGGAGAGTCCCGGCTATTCGAACCTGTTCGATCTGCTCAGGCTGCATAAGATAGACATGATCGAACTGCCCAGGACCCCACGTGGACCGGACGTCGAGGCCCTGCAATGCCTGCTGGCGATCCATCGGCCCTGCGCACTGTTCGTCAACAGCGCCTGCCACAATCCTACCGGTAGCAGCCTGGCTCCGGCCGTGGCCCAGCAGCTGCTCCAACTGACAAAAAAACACGCCATGCTGGTTATCGAGGATGACGTCTATGCGGATTTTCAAAGTTCGATGCGGCCGCGGCTGGCGGCGCTGGATGACGACGTGGTTTACCTGGGCAGCTTCTCAAAAACCCTGAGCAGCTCGCTGCGAGTCGGCTTCGTGGTCGCCGGGCCGGCCACTATCGCGCGCTTGAGCGAGGTCAAGGAGATCACCAGCATGGGCGGTTCTCGATTCTGCGAATCGGTGCTGGCCAATCTCCTGGCCAACGGTGCCTATCGCAAACTGGTCCAACGCCAACGGCAGCGACTGAGCGCCGATATGGCAATGGCTTTGCAACTGCTGGAGGATGCCGACTGGAAAGTGTTCGGCAAGCCGGCGGGTGGCCTGTTCATATGGGCGCGTGCGCCATTGTGTGACTATGCTGAGTTGCAGCGGCTGGCCAAACGGTGCGGTATACAGCTGTCGTCGCGCAGCGCATTCAGCCCTTCGGGCGCGGACACTGACTGGCTGCGTATCAACGTGGCCTATGCCCGAGATCCCAAAGCCTTGGCGTTCTTTCGCGCAACGGCTCTGGATCGACCTCAAGTGTCCTGAAAACGACGCGGCTGTAGCTTTTTGCCATTATTCCGACGCGAGCATCTTGTGTTGCGGGGCGTCTCGTTGCGAACCTGCAATCAACACACACTGGCAGAGGATTGGGCGCAATGATTTCGGCCGTGCAAGGACGTTTTGCCAACCTGGGTATGGCAAAGAAACTGGGTATCGGGTTCGTCCTGGTATTGCTGCTCACCGCAGTAGTGGCGGCTATTGGCGTCTGGTCCCTGCAAACCATCAGTTTTCGCTTCGATGGCTTGAAGCAGATGTCGTCCCTCAACAGCGAGCTGCTCAAGGTCCGGCTGCTTGAGCAGGAATACGCCTTGCGCTCCGATCCCAAGACCGCCGATGCCTTGCGCCAGGGTGTTGACGGGCTGGTGGCCCGGGCAAACGAGCTCAAGGCACAATCGGCTGCCAACGTGCCAGTGATGGACGATGTGGAACAGGCCTTGGCGGCCTATCGCAAAGCATTCGATGAGTTCGTCGAGCTGAGCCAGAGCAAGGACCTGGCCCTCGAAATGGCCAGTTGGTCAGTCTCCAGCGTCGCCAACAATCTGGATGTGTTGCAGGCTGGATTGGCCGATGACGGCGCCTACACGTTGAAGGAGTCCGAAGGCAAGGAGGGTGCCGAGTTCATCGAACAGGCCAATCAGGTCAGCGAAGTGTCGCGGATGATGTTGCAGGCAATGAACGAAGCGCGCGTTCGCCTTGATCAGAGCCGCAAAGGCAGCGATGAAGCTGCCGGGCAAGGCAATATAGAACAGGCCGAGCAGGCCATGAAGCTGGCCGAAGGGCTCAAGAGCGCCGTCAAGGATCCAGGCTACCAGACCGTGCTCAACGAAGTGGCCGGGCATATTGGCGGGTTCAACCAGCAATTGGCCGAATACACCGGCCTGTTGGACAAGGAAAAGACTGTATACCAGCAGTTGCACGAGCGCGCCGACCAGGTCGTGGCGCGGGTCAACCAAGCCTACGGCGCCGAAGACAGTGCCATGCAGGGGGAATTGAAGAAAAACTCGCTGATGATCATTGGCTCGTCGGCCCTGGCGCTGCTGGTGGGATTGATCGCCGCCTGGGTCATCACTCGGTTGATCGTCACGCCGCTGCGCAGTGTCATTCGTGTCGCGCAGCAA
Source organism: Pseudomonas sp. SWRI154 (assembly GCF_014268645.1). Classification (NCBI taxonomy): domain Bacteria; kingdom Pseudomonadati; phylum Pseudomonadota; class Gammaproteobacteria; order Pseudomonadales; family Pseudomonadaceae; genus Pseudomonas; species Pseudomonas sp. SWRI154. The sequence continues at coordinate 140,183 of NZ_JABWQW010000010.1, read as the reverse complement.
ATTGCTTCGGGTGACTTGAGCGCAAAGGTTGAAGTGACGCGTCGGGACGAGATCGGCCAGTTGATGCTCGCGATGCAACAGATGGCCGCCGGCTTGAGCAGCATCGTCAGTGGGTTGCAGGCCGGGATCGAGCAACTGGCCAGCTCGGCCCAGTCGCTGTCGTCCGTTACCGAACAGACCAACCTGGAGGTCAGCAGCCAGAAGGAGGAAACCGAGCAAGTGGCGACGGCCATGAACCAGATGACCGCCACCGTGCACGACGTTGCCCGCAATGCTGAAGAGGCGGCGCAAGCGGCTCAGACGGCTGACGACAAGGTCGAAAGCGGCCAGCACGTGGTGCGCCAGAGCATGGTACGCATTGAGCAACTGGCCGACTCGGCCACACTGGCCAGCACCAGCATCGAAAGCCTGAGCGCCGAAATACAAAACATTGGCAAGGTCCTGAGCGTAATCAAGAGCGTGGCCGAACAAACCAACCTGCTGGCGCTCAATGCCGCGATCGAGGCGGCTCGGGCGGGCGAACAGGGCAGGGGATTCGCTGTGGTGGCCGACGAAGTACGGGCCTTGGCCAAGCGTACGCAACAGTCCACCGAGGAAATCGAGCGACTGGTGAGTGCCTTGCGCTCAGCCGCTCAAACTTCCGTACAACAGATCCAGAGCAGCGGCGACCTGGTGAAAATGGCCGTCAGCGATGCGCTACAGACCGAAAGCGCCCTCGGCAGCATCGCGGCCGCGGTGTCGCTCATCCAGCAAATGAACCAGCAGATCGCCGCCGCCGCCGAACAACAGAGCTCAGTGGCCGAAGAAATCAACCGCAGCGTCACCAGCATCCGGGCCAGTGCCGATCAGTCATCCGTGGCCATGCAAGGTAACGCCGCGTCCAGTATTGAACTGGCGCAGCTGGGCGCTGAATTGAAGGGGATGGTGGGGCATTTCAGGTTGTGAATGGGGCTGCTCCTGCCGCCATCACGAGCAAGCTTGCTCCTACTGGAGGAACGCGGTCACCCAGAAACAGGTCGGCTATCAGGCCGCCTCGCGGTGGATGTTGATTTCGGCGCCCCGTTAACCACGCTGGCCGAACGCAGGTATTGTGGAGTGGGCATCCCGGCATGGATGCCGGGATAGCTGCGCTGGGCCATGGATGGCCCTTCGCAGCGGGCCCACGGAGCAATGCCTGCGTTCGGGCATGCCGAGCCTAGGCGAGGTACCGAGTGGTGGGGCAAAGCCTTTTTGGTTACTTTTTTGGCGTCTGAAAAAAGTGACCCGCCGTAAGGGCGGAACCCTAAGCAGCCGTTACCGCAGCAACGGATATACACCCAACCCCAACCCCAACCCCAACCCCAATCCCAAACTCAATCGTAAACCTTCTTCTTCTTCCACTCGTCGTTCGCTTCGTCGTCCTTCAAGCCTTCCGTCAGCTGATTCACCTCACCCTCGACCGGCTGAGTGCTGGCCAGGACCTGGGCATTGGCCCGAGCCAGGAGCTTCTCCAGATAAGCCAACTGCTCGGCATAGAGCTGAGGCTCCTGCTGCTTGCGCAGATACTGCACGCCACGCTCGAACGCCAGGCGAGCCTGCCCCGGCTGCTCCTGTTGCAAAGCCTGCTGCCCAAGGTTGTTGAAGAACTCGATGTGCAACAGCACCAGGATATGCCGCACTTCGCGGATCCAACGCTTGGCCTCATTTGACGGCAGGAAACCGTCCTGGGCTGCGCGGGTGATCTGGCCGTGCAAGGCCTCGAGCAAAAACCGTACATCCTTGGCCTTGGCTTCGGTCTGGATCGGTGCCGGCGGGTTGCTCACCGGGATCGATTCACCTTGGGCCGCAAGTGCAGTCAGTTCATCCAGGCGTGCCTTGACCGCAGCATTGGTCTTGTCCAGATTGAGCAAGCGCTGGCAAACGTTGAGTTCAAGGCGCGTGATCAACAATTTCAGGGCCGGAGTCATCAGTTGGCCGGGGAAGGTTTCGGTCAGCTCGCCGCAACGACGCAAACGATCGTTGAGTTCAACCTTGGTGCGGGCCTTTTCCAGCTTGTTGTTTTCCACCACATGGTTCATGTAGCCAATGGCGATCAACAGCGCGATCCCGGCTACGACGAGCAGGGTGATCATGAGTGGTGTCACCGGTAAGACCTCTTTATTAGCGTTTGCATGTTCATGAGTGTAGTGGCTTGGCTTTTAAGCGCATAGGCCCGAACGATGCGATTAGACGGGCGTCGTGCTGCTTATGGGGTGCGAGCGCGGTGGCTGCACATTGCCATCATTTGCCGCATGCGACTATAACGTCTTGGCGGGCGACAGAATATAGGCGTCAGAGACCGGGCGGGCAAAATCCGCAAATCCGCCCCAAATCCGAGGAAGTCATTGATTTAAATAAATTTATATCTGGGGGTTGACGACCCTCCAATCCGTCCATAGAATGCGCGCCACTTACAGCGTAAAGCACTCAGCCAAACGCGATAAGCAGTGAATGTTGTACGTGTGTCCCCTTCGTCTAGTGGCCTAGGACACCGCCCTTTCACGGCGGTAACAGGGGTTCGAGTCCCCTAGGGGACGCCAATGCGGGAATAGCTCAGTTGGTAGAGCACGACCTTGCCAAGGTCGGGGTCGCGAGTTCGAGTCTCGTTTCCCGCTCCAATTTTAAGCAGCATTGCTTTCGAGCAGTGCTGAGTGAAGCCAGAGCCGACATCTTAGGGTGCGGGTTTGGGCACTGGAATACACACCATGTATTTCAGTTAGCGTGTCCCCTTCGTCTAGTGGCCTAGGACACCGCCCTTTCACGGCGGTAACAGGGGTTCGAGTCCCCTAGGGGACGCCATTTGCGGGAATAGCTCAGTTGGTAGAGCACGACCTTGCCAAGGTCGGGGTCGCGAGTTCGAGTCTCGTTTCCCGCTCCAAATTCAAAAAAACGCCGCTCATTGAGCGGCGTTTTTTTATGCGCGTATGAAAAATCGCTCCAATCTCAGTCTTCAAGGCTGTGCACCAGACTTTCAATCGCTTCCAGAACCGCCTCATCAGGCGGTAGTGGTGCGGGGTTGGCGCAACGCATCTGGTATGCAAGACGATACTCGCTGGGCGTGCAATTGGCGTATTGCTTAAAGGCCCGGGCGAAGTAGGACGGGTCCTTGAAGCCGGCGTCGTAGCCAATGCTGGTAATGGGCATCTGGCTGTTGTCGAGCAGTTCCTTGGCGAAGCTCATGCGTTTATTCAGTACATAATCGGTGAAGCCCAGCCCATTGGCCTCCTTGAACACGCGGCTGAAGCGAAACGTGGTCATGCCGCAACGCTTGGCCAGGTCACGCTGATCGATGCTTTCGCGAAAATGCTGATCGATGTACAGCATGATGTGGCTGAGGGCCTGATGTTTCTGGTGCCCGGAGGTCAGGCGAATGCTGTCCGGCAGGGTGGGGGAGTGGTCGATCTGCGAAGTCTTTCCTCGGCCGTTGGCGTTGCGGCGCAGTTCGCACAGTTGCATCACGGCCGTGAGGTAGCGCTTCCTCTCGGCGCCTGAAAGGGGCAGCACCATGTATTCCCAGACGCTGGAGCGCATGGCCCACACCGCCAATTCCTCGGAGTGCTGCACGGTGAACATGGTAATGGGGATGGTGGGAACGGTTCGCTTGATCTCCAACAGGCGCCGCAGGCCCGGCGTGTCTGGGCGGTCGAAGTGGATGCAGATCATATCGACCTGTTCCCCGCTGGGCAGCATGGCATTTTTTGCCAGCGTGCAATCGCACGCGTCCTTGAACTCGGAGGCGAGTTCCTGGGTGGACCGATCATGAGTCAGATCGACCCATAACAGCTTTGGCTTTCCAGTCGGATTGGGTGCCATAGGACGACTACTCACAGGTTCTTTCTGCCCTTTAGCTAGCAGTATTGTCACTGTGCTATCACTTCGCCGAATAATTTTTTATAAAAATTCGAATCATTACGACTATCTCCTTAGCGGGACGCCCGTATCCGCTGTTTCGGGGCCGAATTGGCGACCCAAAGTTCTTTTTCCATGCGGCGCAAAAAAATCCTAGCGATGTGCAAAATCCTCCTAACGGCCATGGCCACCTGCTGACTAGGGTTGCATCAGGCAGTTCGCAATGTACTGCCCCTTTGCAAACTACCCCGATGAGGTGTGCGAAATGACTCTTCAAACTATCAAGGCTTCGGTACTGAAGTTCGCCAAAGATGAAGACGGCCTGACCATTGTGGAATACGCCGTGGCCGGTGGGTTGATCACCGTATTGGTGGCCGCAGCGTTCGTTCTTCTCGGCGGTGCCGTGAATACCAAGATCCGTGCACTGTGCCAGGCGGTCAACGGCAACGTTGCCTGCTGACGGCGGGAACTTGCGATGAAGGGGACACGGTCACTTCAAGGAATAACGCTTGCGACTCTTTTGCAGTGAGTACAACGAATCCAACAAATGGACTGGCGCTGTCCCCTCCAACCAGGTTCTTGGCAGTACTTCTTATCAGCGTGAGGTGGATGAGATGACTTTCCAGACAATAAAAACTGCGATCAGCACGTTTGCCAAAGATGAAGACGGCCTGACCATTGTTGAATACGCGGTCGCGGGTGGCTTGATAACGGTGTTGGTCGCGGCGGCATTCGTCCTCCTGGGCGGTGCCGTGGATACCAAGATCCGGGCGCTGTGCCAGGTCGTCAATAGCAACGTCGCCTGCTAACGAAAACCACCCTCAGGAGACGCATCATGTCCATGGAACTGCTGGTGTCGACGGTACTGCTGCTAGGACTACTGGGCGTGGCGGTGGCAAGCGACCTGCGTCGCCATCGCATCCCCAACACGCTGGTCCTGGTGGGTATCTCCCTGGGATTGGCTGGCCAGGTCTATACCGGCGGGATCGGTGGCCTGGGCGACAGCCTGCTGGGCATGCTGATCTGTTTCGGATTGTTCCTGCCCATGTACGCAGTCGGTGGCATGGCTGCTGGCGACGTCAAGCTGATGACCATGGTTGGCAGCTTCCTGCCTTTTCACTACGCACTGTGGGCGGCGCTGTTCAGCCTGATCGCTGGCGGTGTGTGCGGTTTCCTGATCGTCCTGGCCCGCGGCCAACTGCTCCAGACCCTGGGACGCTATTGGTTGATAGTGCGCGCCCAGTCCTACCTGGCGCCGACGTCGGATGAAGTGGCCGGCAAACCCTTTCCTTATTCGATTGCGATCCTGATCGGCACTTTGAACAGCGTCTACTGGCAACTGGTTGCCGGCGGCTGGGGAGTCTAGTCATGCACGTCATCAACGATAGCGATGCCTACCCCAGTGAACGCGAAGCGGTACAACGCCTGGCGCCGCAGCCCAGTTCGATTCGCGACACGGGCCTGACGGACAGTTTCCTTGGCGAGTTGGTGTGCAAACATTTGCACGATGCCGGTGTACTGGATATGTCGCGGTTGGCGGAGCGTCTGGCCCTGACCGGCGCGGTGCTAGAAGAAGTCCTGGCGTTCCTGCGCAAGGACGGTCGCGTCGAAGTGCTGGGTCAGTTGGGCCAGACCGGCGGGCAGACGTTGCGTTATGGCCTGACCGAGCGCGGTCGCAGCTCCGCCCGTGATGCCCTGGCCCGCAGCGGTTACATCGGCGCGGCGCCGTTCCCGGTGAGCACCTACCGCTCGCTGATCAAGATCCAGACCATCCACCACGGCCGCATCACCGCCAAGGACATGAATCAAGCCTTGGCCGGGATGGTGCTGAGCCAGGGCATGCTCGACCAGTTGGGTGTCGCCCTGAACTCCGGGCGGGCGATCATGATCTACGGCCCGGCGGGCACCGGCAAAACCTACGTCAGCAGCCGGCTGATCCGGTTGTTCGCCGAGGCCATCTGGGTGCCCCATGCCATCGTCATCAACGAGTCGGTGATCGAAATCTACGACCCGCAAGTGCACCAGCGCCTGGATGACAACAGCCAAACCAACAACCTGATGCTCAACGAAGGCATCGACCGCCGACTGCTGTGCTGCAAACGCCCAATCGTCATCACTGGCGGCGAGTTGAGCATGGAACAGCTGGATGTGCGCTACGACCCGTTCACCCGGCAGTACCAGGCCGCATTGCAGCTCAAGGCCAGCAACGGCCTGTTCATCATCGACGACATGGGCCGCCAGCGCATGGCCCCGGCTGAGTTGCTCAACCGCTGGATCGTGCCGATGGAAGAAAAGCGCGACTTCATCAACCTGGGCGGCGGCCGGCATTGCGAGCTGCCGTTTGACCTGGTGCTGGTGTTCTCCACCAACCTCAACCCCTTGGAGCTGGCGGACGAAGCCTTCCTACGGCGCATCGGCTACAAGGTCCAGTTCGGCTACCTCAAGCCGGACGAATACGAGCGCATCTGGCGCCAGGAGTGCGAACGCCTGGGCATCCCCCACGACCCGCTGCTGGTGCGTCATGTGTTGCAGCGGTTGTATGGCGGCGAAGGCATGCCGCTGGTGCCTTGCCATCCCCGTGACTTGTTGAACATGGCGCTCGACCGCCAGCGTTACCTGGGCGGTTCCGGGCCTTTGTCGCCGCAAGAGCTGGAATGGGCCTGGCACAACTACTTCGTTCAGCTCGACTTCCTTTGATCTGGAGATACCGACATGAGCTCCCGCACGTTTTCGCTGATAGGCGTTTCTCTGGTAATGGGCCTTGGTGCCGCATGGATGGCTGACTCCTGGCTGAGCGCGCGACTCAACGCGACCCCTGACGATCACTTGCGAAGCGTGGTGGTCGCGACGGTAGAGATTCCTTTCGGGCAGATGGTCGAGGCCCAGCAGGTCACGACCGTGCGCATGCCCATGGACACAATTCCGGATGATGCCTTCGATGCCAGCGAACAGGCCGTGGGCAAGATCGCCACCTTTGACATCCTGCGCGGCGACATCGTGCGCGGTGCGCGTTTGAGCGAGCATCTGGGCGGCAGCACCCTGGCTTCGCTGATCGCGCCGGACAAGCGGGCCATTTCGGTACGCGTGGACGATGTGGTCGGCGTGGGTGGCTTCCTCTTGCCGGGTAACCGGGTCGATGTGCTGGCGACCAAGACCACCAGCGCCGGCAGCAACAGCGCCACGTCCCGGACCATCCTGGAAAATTTGCGAGTGTTGGCGGTGGACCAGACGGCGGGCACCGACAAGACCCAGCCGGTGGTGGTGCGGGCCGTGACCCTGGAAATGTCGGTCACCGAAGCGGAAGCGTTGGTCACCGCGCAGACCGAAGGCAAGCTGCAATTGGCGCTGCGCAACCCGTTGAACCTGGAGAAAAAACCTGTCGCCGTTGCGCCGCCAGTCCCTGCGCCAGTCATGGCCATGGCCGCCGCGCCACTGCCCAAACCCTTGGTGCAGCGCAGTGCCAAGCCGCAAGGCGGGGCAATCACGCTGATCCGCGGGGTTGAAAGCAGCGTGATCAATGTCCGCTGAGTGACCCCTCCATGCCAGGCCCCTGAGGGCCGTGGTAATGCCGATCCTCAAACGTTGTAGGTGAGGGCTCGATGATGAATGCCAATATCCGGCGCCAGGGAGGGGCGGTGAGTGTACTGATGGTGATCGCGCTGATGGCGATCTCGATGATGGCGGCCTTGGCCCTCGATGGCGGGCACATGTTGCTGAACAAGACGCGCCTGCAGAATGCGGTGGATGCCGCGGCCTTGGGCGGCGCCAAGACCCTGAGCCAGGTGAGTGGCGGCATCAACATGGCCAGCACCACCCGCGCGGCGGCCCTGGATACGTTGAACAGAAATGCCAGCGCCGTGGGCAACACCGAGCTGGCCACTGCGGTTGCCGGCAACCCGGGCGCGTTCGCCGTGGTGGAACTGGCCAGCAGCGTCTATGGCCCGTTCTCCTATCCCGGGCCGGCCGATGCCAAATACGTGCGGGTGTCGGTGGCCAGCTATCAATTGGACGGTTTTTTCTGGAGCTTCGTGCAAACCATGGGCAGCGCCGGGCTTGGCAACAAGCGCGTGGCGGCGATTGCCACGGCGGGCCCCAGCCCCACCTCGCCGTGTGATCTGGCGCCGTTGATGGTTTGTGGCGATCCCACTCAATACAACCCGGCCGCCGGCAACTTCTGGGGATATCAATTTGGCGACCTGGAAGTCTTGAAAACCGCGGCGGGGAACACTTCGCCCATCGGTCCGGGCAACTTCCAATTGCTGGATTTCGGCTCCGGCGGCAGTGCGGTCCGAGAGGACCTGGCGGGCGGAGGCTCGGTCTGCCGCAGCGTTGGCGACAATGTCCAGACTTCACCGGGTAATAAAGCCGGCCCGACCTCCCAAGGCTTGAATACGCGTTTCGGTGTCTACAACGGTCCGGTCAGCGCGTCGGACTATCCACCGGACCTGATCACGTCCTCAGGCACCCCGGCGATCACCTATAACGATGCGCTTTCCCAGCCGGAATACAAAAGCCAGTCCATCACCTCGAGCAACGGCGATCTCTCGGCGGGCGGCGAGGCGATACAGGACTACAACGACTGGCGGGCCCAGGTCGCTGCCTGTGTGGCGGGGGGCGCCAGCGGCTGTGAAAGCAACGGTGTTTTCGAACGCAGGATGCTGAAGATCGTGATCGGCGATTGCGCCGGGAAACTGAGTGGCTCGACGTCGATTCCGGTATTGGGGTTCGGTTGCTATTTCGTCCTGCAGCCGGTGAACGGTGGTGGTTCGGAGTCGATCATCTTCGGCCAGTTCGTCCAGGAGTGCGAAGGCGACAACGTGCCCGGCCCCACGCCGTCCAGCGACTCCGGCCCCCAGATCATCCAGCTCTACAAAACCTATCTCAACGGCAACGGCACGCCGAGCACTGACTCGTAGGAGGCGTCATGGGACTTTCGCATTTCAAGCCCGCGCAGGCCCAGCGAGGCGTGGCGCTGGTGGAGTTCACCCTGGTGTTGCCGTTGCTGCTGTTGCTGCTGCTGGCCTTCGGCGAGTTCGGCCGGATGCTCTACCAGTACAACGTACTGCTTCAGGCCAGCCGCGATGCCGATCGCTTCGTCGCCAGCCAGGCGTGGAATACCACCCTGGGCGGCATCACGCTGAACAACACGCTGCTGACCCAGACGAAAAACGTGGCGGTGTATGGCGTGCCCAGCGCTACCGGCGACGCCGTGGTGTCTGGGCTCACCACGGCGGACGTGGAGGTCGTCACCGAGGGCATCGATCATGTGCGCGTCACCATCAAGCACACCTTCTCTCCGGTAATCGGCACGGTGATCCCTGGTTTTTTCGGTGCGTCCACCGTCTTGGGCATCGAACTGGTGGCGACCACCGTCATGAGGGCGCTGTGATGAATTGCAAACACATGCGTGGCACCTACATCGTGGAGTTCTCCTTCGTCGGTTTGCTGGTGTTCATCCTGCTGTTCGGCGTGGTGGAAATGGGCCGGCTGTATTTCACGGTCAATGCCCTGGATGAAGCGGCGCGCCGTGGCGCGAGGCTGGCGGCGGTGTGCAATGTCAGCGACCCGGTGGTCCTGCGCCGGGCCATCTTCAACGCCGCGACGGACGCTGGCACCAGTCAACTGATCAGCAACCTGGCGACCTCGAACCTGGCGCTGACCTATCTGGACGTCAACGGCGCCGTGGTGGCGAACCCCACCAACACGTCCGGCACTACCGGCTTTCGTGCCATCCGCTATGTGCGGCTGAGCGTGCAGAACTTCGTGTTCAACCTGTTCATTCCCGGCTTGGGCGTGCCCATTACGTTGCCCACGTTCCGGGCAACCTTGCCACGCGAAAGCCTCGGGCGTCATTCCGATTCCGCGGAGATCACACCATGCTGAACACCAGGGAAAATCCGCTTTCGACCACCACTGGCAGAGCCGGGCTGCGGATACTGATCAGCAGTCGCGATGCCACCGCACTGCGCGACCTGCAATGCGTCTGCCAGCGCATGCCGGGCCTTGAGGTCAGCACGCGCCTGGTCAGCAACGGGCATGTCGATCCGCTCTACGGCTTGGACCGTATGCCCGATCTGTTGCTGCTGCGGGTCAGCCATTTGTGGCGCGAGGAACTGTCGGCGTTGCTGCAACGTCCGGCCCATGAACGGCCACCGATGCTGGTATGCGGTCCTTTGGGTGAGCAGGAAGGCATGCGCCTGGCGATGCAGGCCGGTGCCCGGGATGTGCTGCCCGAACCCATCGCCGATACGGAATTGGTGGCGGCGTTGAATCGCCTGGTGATGGAAGTCCGTCTCGGCAACGGCAACGAAGGGAAGCTGGTCGCGGTGATCAGCGCCAAGGGCGGCTCCGGCGGAACGCTGGTGGCGTGCAACCTGGCCCAGCAGCTCAGTGCCCGGGCAGGCAATACCCTGTTGTTGGACATGGATCTGCAATTTGGCAGCGTGACCCATTACCTGGACGTGGCGCAGTCCCACAGTCACCTGGAAGTGCTGCAGCAGATAGACGAAATGGACAGCGTCGCGCTGCGGGGCTTTTGCAGCCACTTCAGCCCGACCCTGCACGTACTGGGTGGCCGGGCCGGCGAGTTGTGCCTGCCCCAGGACGCCCAACCCGAGCAGCTCGACGCCTTGTTGCAATTGGCCCGCGCCAGTTATGACTGGGTGGTGGTGGACCTGCCACGGCAGATCGATCACCTCACCGGCTCGGTGCTGGAACAAGTGGACCGGATCTACGTCGTGGTGCAGCAAAGCGTCAGCCACCTGCGCGATGCCAGCGCCCTGGTGCGGATCCTTCGCGAAGACCTCGGTGTGCGCGGGGACCAGTTGCAGATCGTGATCAACCGCTACGACAAAAACGCCGCCGTCAGCCTCAAGGACATCGGCGAGGCCCTGCGTTGCGCGAACCTGTCGAAATTGCCCAATGACTTCAACCTGGTCAGCCAGAGTCAGAACACTGGCGTGCCGTTGGGGCTGCACGCGCCGAAGGCGGCCATTACCGTCGCCTTGCGCGATTTGACCGAAGACCTGGTCGGTCACCAGATGGCCACGGACAAGGGCCTGCTTAAACGTGCCTTCAACCGTTTTTTCGGGGGATGACCCATGATCAGCGACTTTCGTAACCGCTTGCGCAAACAGCCCGCCAAACCAGGCGCCTCAGTGGGTGCCCAATCCGACGACGGCCTGCCGGACCCGACAGACGCATTGATGGCCTGGGAGCAGGCCATCCCGGATGTGCTGTACGAAACCCGCAGCCACGTCACGCCGGTGGAGGCCGAATGGCGGGAAAAGATCTATCAGCAACTGCTCAAGGTCATGGACCTGTCATTGCTCGATGCTCTTGAGCAAGCCGAGGCCGCGCGGCAGATACGCGATATCTGCCAGCGCTTGCTCGAAGAGCATTCGGCGCCAGTGAGTACCGCCAGCCGGCAGCTGATCATCAAGCAGATCACCGACGAAGTGCTCGGCCTTGGTCCGTTGGAGCCGTTGTTGGCCGACCACAGCGTGTCCGACATTCTGGTCAACGGTTTTGCGTCGGTCTACGTCGAACGCTTTGGCAAGCTGCAACGCACCGACGTGCGCTTTCGCGACGACCAGCACCTGCTGAACATCATCGACCGCATCGTCTCCAGCCTCGGGCGACGCATCGACGAGTCCTCGCCGTTGGTGGACGCTCGGCTCAAGGACGGTTCGCGGGTCAACGCGATCATTCCGCCGCTGGCCATCGATGGCCCGAGCATGTCGATCCGGCGCTTCGCCGTGGACCTGCTCAACACCGACAGCTTGATCCAGGTCGGCACCATGACTCCGGCCATTGCCTTGCTGCTCAAGGCCATTGTTCGCGGGCGCTTGAACGTGCTGATTTCCGGTGGGACCGGCAGCGGCAAGACCACCATGCTCAACGTGCTCTCCAGTTTCATCCCCCACAACGAGCGCATCGTCACCATCGAGGATTCGGCCGAGCTGCAACTGCAGCAACCCCACGTGGTTCGCCTGGAAACCCGGCCGTCGAACATCGAGGGGCGTGGCGAGGTCAGCCAGCGAGAATTGGTGCGCAACAGCCTGCGGATGCGTCCGGACCGCATCGTCATCGGCGAGGTGCGTGGCGCCGAGGCGATGGACATGCTCACCGCGATGAACACCGGCCACGACGGTTCGCTGACCACCATTCACGCCAACACCGCACGAGATGCCCTAGGGCGAATCGAGAACATGGTGTCGATGACCGGGGCGACTTTTCCGATCAAGGCCATGCGTCAACAAATTGCCTCGGCCATCGATGTGGTCATCCAACTGGAGCGTCAAGAAGACGGCAAGCGCCGCGTGGTGAGCATGCAAGAGATCAACGGGATGGAAGGGGAGGTGATCACCATGACCGAAATCTTCTCTTTCGTGCGCCAAGGCATCGGCGAGCACGGCGAGGTGCTCGGGGAATACCGGCCCAGCGGCATGATCCCGGCGTTTCGCGATGTGCTGGCCAAGCGTGGCATTGAACTGCCGCTGACGCTGTTTCGCCCTGAGTGGATGGAGGGCCGGACCTCATGAACAATATCCCCGGCGAGTTCATCCTGATGTTCCTGGGCATGGTGTTCATCGCCGTGTTCCTGCTGTCCCAGGGCGTGGTGGTGCCGGTGTTCGGCGAGGCCGGCAGGATGCGCAAGCGCATTCGCGGGCGCCTGCATGTGTTGGAGAAGGCCAACCATTTGCCCAACATGCAGACCGTGCTCCGGCAGAAATACCTGACGCGCCTGTCCCCGCTGGAAGCCTGGCTGGAGCAGCTGCCGTTCATGGCCAACCTGACGCAACTGATCGAACAGTCCGGCCATGAATACCGGGCTTATCGGGTCATGCTGCTCGGCCTGATCCTGGGGGCGGCGGTCGGCGCTTTGGTGCTGATGGTCTCGCCGGTCTGGTGGATGGCGCTGCTGGCGGCATTTGCAGTGACCTGGATACCGGTGTTGAAAATCCTCCGTGACCGCAACAAACGTTTCGCCGCGTTCGAGGAAGGTTTGCCAGATGCACTGGACGCGATGTGCCGGGCCTTGCGCGCCGGGCACCCGTTCAACGAAACCCTGCGCCTGGTCGCCGAGGAGCACAAGGGGCCGGTCGCCCAGGAGTTCGGTATGACTTTCTCCGACATCAACTACGGCAACGACGTGCGCCGGGCCATGCTCGGCCTGCTGGAACGCATGCCCAGCATGACGGTGATGATGCTGGTGACCTCGATCCTCATCCACCGCGAGACCGGCGGCAACCTGACCGAGGTGCTGGAGCGCTTGAGCCGTTTGATCCGCGGGCGTTTCCGCTTCCAGCGCAAGATCAAGACGCTGTCGGCCGAAGGGCGCATGTCGGCCTGGGTGTTGGTGGCGATCCCGTTCGTGCTGGCGATCGCCATCGTACTGACCAGTCCCAGCTACATGCCGGTACTGATCAACGATCCCATCGGTCACAAGCTCATCATCGGCGCCTTCTGCGCCATGTTGATCGGGATTTTCTGGATCAAGAAGATCATCCGGATCCAGGTATAAGCGCTGTTGCGCCCAGAGGTGTCAGTCATGGATTTTTTGCTCGGGTTGTTCAGTCGATTTACCGGAAGCGAGGAACTCGCCCGGCTGCTGTTCATTGCGGTGATCGGCCTCAGCACGGTGCTGGCAGCCGTCGCCGTCATCCTGCTTCTGCTGGGCCTGCAGGACCCGGTCCAGCGGCGCCTGGCGCTGATCAAGCGAGGTTATTCGGGCGGCACGGCGGGGCAGGAGGCGCCCGGTAACTTGCAACTTTTGCTGGAGCGGGTCGGCCAGCGCTTTGCTTCGGCCGACCCGGCGCAGGTTTCGGCGACCCAGATGCTGCTGACGCATGCCGGTTACCGTTCTGCCTCGGCGGTCCAGATGTATTGGGCGGTGCGCCTGATTTTGCCGCTGCTGATGCTTGGCCTTGCGCTGGTGTTGTTGCCGATGATCAAGGTTTCAGTGGCCATCGGCTTGCTGGTCGCGACGCTCGTGGCGGGCATCGGCTGGCTGCTGCCGGCGCTCTATGTCGGCAAGCGCAAGCAGGCACGACAAACCCGGTTGCGCGCGGCGTTCCCGGATGCGCTGGACCTGATGGTCGTCTGCGTCGAGTCAGGCCTGGCCTTGCCCACGACGATAGAACGGGTGGCTGAAGAAATGTCGGTCAGCCAGATCGAACTCGCCGAGGAACTGGCCCTGGTCAATGCGCAGATCCGCGCGGGCATCACCAGCACCGAGGCGCTCAAGCAACTGGCCGTGCGCACCGGCCTGGAAGACATCCAGGGCCTGGTCAGCCTGTTGGCGCAAAGTATCCGTTTTGGCACCAGCGTGGCCGATACCCTGCGTATCTATGCCGACGAATTCCGTGACCGGCGGACCCAGGCCGCCGAGGAAATGGGTGCCAAGATCGGCACCAAACTGATCTTTCCGCTGATCTTCTGCCTGTGGCCAAGCTTTTTCCTGGTCGCCATCGGCCCGGCCATGATTGGTGTGTTCAGGGCCTTTGGGAATATGTAGATCGCGCCTTCCCGCCAACGTACCGCACCTGTGGCGAGGGCGCTTGCTCCCGTTGGGCTAGTCCGACGTCTCGGCGTAGCCGCCGTGTGCCTTGAGGCTGCTGTGTACCTGGAACGTCAGCCTGGCCGAGCGGGATCACGCTCCCGCGCCGCAGCCTTGAAGCCAAAAGACCGCAGCCTCCAACAGCATCTACGTTGAGCGTAGGGCTGTTGGAGGCTGCGGTCTTTGCGTGTGTGATGCCTCATTTGCTGCTGGTAATTTCTCCGCCTGAGTCCTGGTCAAAAAAATCCGGGATCGGGTAGTTGAAACTGTTAAGCCAGCGCTGCATGGCCAGCTCGCGTTCGGTGGCCGAGACGGTCTGCAGGTTGGTCGACGCCACGACACCGCGGATCTGCAATTGCATCCAGCTCTCGGTGCCTTGTTGCGCCGCTGAAGAAGGGCCCGGCTCGATCGCCCAGGCGGTACTGGAGAGGCAGGCCACGCATACGATCATCAGTTGTTGGGTTTTCATTGTCTTGACTCCTCGAATGCTCTACTTGGCCGCGTCGGTTGAGGCGTCGACGACCTCGTTCAGGCGGTTCGCTTGTGTCGTCAGGGGATTAATCGCCGAGCCCCTGATTTTTTCCGCGCGGGCTTGGGCATCGGCTATCTGCCGGGGGCTCAGCTTGGCCATGTTGGCGAGTTCGGCTGCTTGCTTCCAGTTGTCCTGGTAAATCAACAGGGTCACCATGTTGAGCGCTGCCAGCGAGTCTGATCGCTGGAGCTCCATGGCCGTCATGAACTCGAAGCGGGCCTGGGGAATCCGGCGTTGATTGAGATAGACCACGCCCAGGTCGTTGCGGATCTTGCCTTCGGTGGGCGCCATTCTGACCGCGCGCTCCAGGTGTTCCGTGGCGCTGGCATGGTCATTTCGAGCGGCGGCCAACTGGCCCAGGCCATGTTCGCCGTCGGCGGCCAGGCACGTCCCGAGCAGGCTCTTGTACAGCGGTTCCGCCTCGCTGCGCCCCATCAAGCGCAGCACCCGAGCCTTGCGCAGGCGAACCTGGACAAGGTCCTCGGGCAAACCTTCAAGGTTCGCCAGGCTGGCATACAAGCGCCCATCATTGGCCATGTCATCGGCCAGGTTGAGGGCCAGCTCCTGATCGGAGCCGGGCTTGGCGCAGTTGGCCGGGCGCGAGGCCAAGGTGCCGTTGCTGGCGCAACCGCTCAGTATCAAAGCCGCCGCCATTGCGATGACTGCTTTCATTGAATGTCCCCTTGCAACCGTCTGGATGCGTGACGCCTCGAATGTCAGGTAGCGGCTCATTGGGAAAGCCCGCTGCGGTTGTCGAACTCGCCGTTTTCCAGGAAAAACATGCGGTAGAAGTTCGGGTCGTAGTTACGCAGTTGTTCGCCCGGCAGCGTCGGCAACTGAGCGTCGGCGGCCAGAGGTTGGACCAGGTGCGGCGTGACAATCATCAGCAGTTCGCGCTCTTCGCGGTTGACGGAGTTGTCGCGGAAAAATGCACCAAGAATCGGCACGTCGCCCAGGCCTGGGAACTTGTTCACCTGTGACGCGTTGCGTGTGCTGATCAGTCCGCTGATGACAAAGCTTTCACCGTCTGCCAGCGCGATGCTGGTGTCGGTGCGACGCACAGTCAGCGCCGGGACCAGCGTGCCGGCAATGTTCACGGCGTTGGTGAAGTCCAGCTCACTGACCTCAGGCGCCACTTTCAAAGCGATGCGGTTTTTGCCGATGACGGTCGGTGTCAGCGTCAGGCGGATCCCGAATTCCTTGTATTCGATGGAGACGTTGTCGCTTCCGGCACTCGGCACCGGAATCGGTATCTCGCCCCCGGCGAGAAAACTCGCGCTTTGTCCGCTGAGCGCCACGAGGCTCGGCCGTGCCAGCGTATAGGCGAAACCGCTGCCTTCCAGCGCGTTGATCATCAGCAACGTCTGTCCAGTGGCGAACGACAGGTTGAACATGTCGTTATTGACCGGCAAGGAAGGACGGACCACGCCGCCGATCGTGGGCAGCGTCCTTGGTGAGCCGAACAGGAAGTTGCCACGGCTGCCGAAAATCGAAGTCGAGGCTTCCTTGAGCTTGGTCCGGCTGACCTCGACGAAGCGGATGTCGGTCTGGACCTGGGCGAGCAACATCGGGTCTTCCGATGGCACGTTGGCAACGCTGGTCAGCGCCGCGGTGGCCCGGCCTGTCACGAAGACCATGCTCTGGCGCGGTATTCTCGAGCATTCGGTCCAGACCATCAGGCTGGTGGCGCCGGGCATCAGCCCAGTAAGAATAAAGGCATCGCTGCCGCTGGGTTGTACGTCGGCAATCTTCGGGTCGCCTACTGCCAGCTTGGTCACGGGGGCGAGGATGCGAAGTTCATTCTGTAGCCCTTGGCCAACCTCGAAGGTCGCCGGCAGATTGTCCAGTTGCGAGCAGTTGGCTGGAACAGCATGGGCTGCATCCAGGCCGAGTCCCATCCAGAACAAGCCATGAATGAAGCGTTTCAACGTGGGCACGGTGCGATGAGTCATGAAGTGATCCTCGATAGAGAGGCCATCCCTAGGCAAATCATTGCCTCGGATCACTTAAGAGGCCCGGGCTGCCCCTCTTCATTTCACCTGATTGTTTTGATCAGGTGGTCTCGGAGGCGGTAGAAATGCCCACCCCGAGTCCTGCTTTTGTGACGGTAGTTCACCCATGGCAAAGCGCCATATCAAAAACGGACTTTGTGACTTAAATCTGACGGAAGGGGAGATTGCCTGGATTTCGCGTCAACAAAACGTCATATCGAGCCGGCGATCAATGACAGAAAATTGGAACCGAGCGTTCTCTCGCCCATGAAAAAGGCCCGCGCGGTTAACACCGTGCGGGCCTTTGCGTGACGGGTGCAATCAGTGCTTGCTGTCCTGATCTGACATCGCCAGCAATTGCTTTTCCTGGTTCCAATCGAAGGGCTCGTCGTTTTGTTCGGCTTCGAAACGACGCTCCTCCAAGGCTTGGTAGAGGCTGATTTCTTCGTCAGGCATGTAGTGCAGGCAATCACCGGCGAAGTACCACAGCAGATCGCGCGGCACCAAATGAGCGATCTGTGGATAACGAACGATGACCTGGCATAGCAGGTCCTGTCCCAGGTACTGGCTTTCGATCGGGTCGACAGGCAATTGCGCGCGCAATTCGTCGAAGCGCTCCAGGAACAGCGCATGGCTTTCTTCGGGAACCTGTTCGGCCTCACCCACGGCGACCAGGATGCTGCGCAAGTGGTCAAGCAAGACGAGGTGATCGGCAACGACATTGGACACGAGATAAGTCCTCAAGAGCAAAACGGGCGCAGGAGTATAAAGCTCTTGCGCCCGCTTTTACATGCTATCGATCAGATCGCTGCCAGGATCAGCGAACCTTGGCTTCGGCGAGCGTCAGCTCTTCCTTGTCGAAATCATCGACGTCTATCACCTTACGTCGTGCAGCTTCGGCTGCGCGCAGGGTCAGTGCCTCACCGGCTTGGAGCACACCCGCTTCCAGCGCCGCTTCGATGAGGTCCTCGCCTGGCGCCGGGTTGAGTTGGTCCTGCTTGAGGGCTTCGTGAAGTCTCTTGTGCAGCGGACGAGCGGCGGCCAGCAGGTCGGCGGCATGTTGCAGGGCGCCCACCGGGTCCTCCTCCGACTGCGGGCGATAACATCCCTGCAGCAGTTCTTCCAGGGTCGGATCTCCTTTTGATCGACCGATCACGGCGGCGACCTCGGCGTCCAATCTGTCGCTCGGGCCCTTGTGGCGCCGGCCGAAAGGGAACACCACCACCCGCAGCAGGCAACCCAGCACGCGGTTCGGAAAGTTCGCCAGCAGTTCGTCCAACGCCCGCTCCGACTGGCCCAGGCTTTCTTCCATGGCCCATTGGAACAGCGGCGCCATATGGTCTGGCGAGTCGAGGTCGTGGTAACGCTTGAGCGCCGCGGATGCCAGGTAGAGGTTGCTCAACACATCCCCCAGGCGTGCGGACAGGCGTTCGCGACGTTTGAGTTCGCCGCCGAGCAACATCATGCTCAAATCCGCCAGCAGGGCGAATGCTGCCGCCTGCCGATTGAGGGCGCGGAAATACCCTTGGCTCAAGGCATTGCCCGGCACATTGTCAAAATGTCCCAGGCCCAGGTTCAGCACCAGGGTGCTGGCGGCGTTGCTGAGCGCAAAACCGATGTGCTTGAGCAGCAATCCATCGAATTCGATCAGCGCCTGGTCCTTATCTTCACGGGTCGCCAGGGCCATTTCCTTGAGTACAAACGGGTGGCAGCGGATGGCACCCTGGCCAAAGATCATCAGATTGCGCGAGAGGATGTTCGCCCCTTCGACCGTGATGAAAATCGGCGCGCCTTGCCAGCTGCGGCCCAGGTAATTGTTCGGGCCCATGATGATGCCCTTGCCGCCGTGCACGTCCATGGCGTGGCTGATGCACTCGCGACCGCGTTCGGTCAGGTGATACTTGAGGATCGCCGACAGCACCGAGGGTTTCTCGCCGAGGTCTACCGCGTTGGCGGTCAGCATGCGCGCGGCGTCCATCAACCAGGCGTTGCCGCCAATCCGCGCCATGGCCTCCTGGATACCTTCGAAGGCGGCCAACGGTACGTTGAATTGTTCACGCACCTGAGTGTATTGGCCTGTCACCAGGCTGGTGAACTTCGCCGCGCCGGTGCCTACCGCGGGCAGGGAAATCGAGCGTCCGACCGACAGGCAATTCATCAACATCATCCAGCCTTTGCCGAGCATGGCCTGGCCGCCGATGAGGAAGTCCAGCGGGATGAACACGTCCTTGCCCCAGTTCGGCCCGTTCATGAAGGCGGCGCCGAGGGGCAGGTGACGGCGACCGATCTGGACGCCGGGTGTATTCGTCGGGATCAGCGCCAGGCTGATTCCGAGGTCCTCTTCGTCGCCGAGCAGGTGGTCAGGATCGTAGGCCTTGAAGGCCAGGCCGAGGAGGGTGGCGACCGGGCCGAGGGTGATGTAGCGCTTTTCCCAGTTCAAGCGCAGGCCCAGGGTTTCCTTGCCTTCCCATTCGCCCTTGCAAATGATGCCGGTGTCGGGCATCGCTCCGGCGTCGGAGCCGGCCAGTGGCCCAGTCAGGGCGAAGCAGGGAATATCGTCACCACGGGCCAGACGCGGCAGGTAATGGTTGCGTTGTTCATCGGTGCCATAGTGCAGCAGCAGTTCGGCCGGGCCGAGGGAATTGGGGACCATCACGGTGGAGGCCAGGTCGCCGCTGCGGGTCGCCAGTTTCATCGCCACCTGGGAATGGGCATAGGCGGAGAATCCCTTGCCGCCATATTCCTTGGGGATGATCAGCGCGAAGAAACCGTGTTCCTTTATATGGGCCCAGGCCTGCGGTGGCAGGTCCATGGCCTGGCCGATCTGCCAGTCGCTGACCATTGCGCAAAGCGCTTCGGTAGGGCCGTCGAGGAATGCCTGCTCTTCTTCGGTCAATTGCACCTTGGGGTAGGCCAGCAACATGTCCCAGTTCGGGCGGCCACTGAAAAGTTCGCCGTCCCACCACACCGTGCCGGCGTCGATGGCATCGCGTTCGGTCTGCGACATGGGCGGCAAGGTCTTCTGGAACCAGTCGAACATCGGCGCGCTGAAATATTTGCGGCGCAGGTCTGGCAGCAACAGCGGGGCAGCGACGACGGCGAGCGCCAGCCACAGAATCAGCATCAGCCAACCGGGGGCGCGGCTGGAAGCACCCATGACGAGCAAATAGACCGCGACGATGCCCAGCGCGGGCAGCGGGGCGGTGCGACGGTGCGCCAGCCAGGCTATCCCAACGACCAGCACCAGTATCCACAACAACAGCATAAGTGATCCTCCGTGAACCAAGGCAAACCGACCTTCAGAGCTTAGACGGCCCCTGCAAAACCGGCGGTAGGCGCGATGTGATTGATTTCGTGGGAAACCCTCGACACATTGCGCCAGTCTGGTTGGCAACAGCCGTGGGAAATCGTTCGTTGCCAGCGTGAGAAAACGCCATTGTCTGGCCGAAACGTCGTTATCGCCGAGCCAGGGCTGTTATGGATTGGGAACCTGCAGGGCGATTTGAGTCACGGCTGATCCGGCGTATGCTGCTGCGGCATTTATCCAATGAGGAAGCCGTGATGCTGAAGATCTGGGGCCGGAAGAATTCATCGAACGTGCGCAAGGCGTTATGGTGCGCCGAAGAGCTGGGCCTGGTTTACCAGGCCATCGACGCGGGCGGGGCGTTCGGTGTGGTGGACACGCCTGAGTACCGTGCGAAGAATCCCAATGGCCGCGTCCCGATGATCGAGGAGGACGGCTTCGTGCTCTGGGAATCCAACACCATCGTCCGTTATCTGGCAGCTCGTCATGCCCCGGGTTCGGCCTGGTACCCCGCTGACGTTCAGGCCCGAGCCCGGGCTGAAAAATGGATGGACTGGACCACGTCCAGCTTCGCTGCCCCGTTTCGCACGGTATTCTGGGGCGTGTTGCGCACTCCACCCGAGCAACAGGACTGGGCGGCCATCAACGCAGGAATCAAGGAATGCGGCGACTTGCTGGCAATGGTGGAGCAGGTCTTGGCCGAACAGCCTTACCTCTCGGGTAATGAAATCGGCATCGGCGACATTCCCTTGGGCAGCTTCATTTATGCCTGGTTCGAGATGCCTATCGAGCGCGCCGACCTGCCGCACCTGAAGGCCTGGTACGCACGGCTTACGCAGCGTCCAGCCTATCGAAAAGCCGTCATGACCGCGTTGACTTAATACTTACTATCGACACACTTCACTGTACTTGTGCGGCGACGCCACGCACCATTGCCTTCGTGCGCCGTGGTTGTATTGCTCGCCGCATGCCCTTATCTATTTTTCTCCTCCCCTTCTTGGTGCGTAATCCGATATGAGTTCCGCTCTGTCCATACGGCAGTTAACCAAAACCTACGGCAACGGTTTCCAGGCCCTGAGTGGTATCGATCTGGACGTTGCCGAAGGTGATTTCTTCGCCTTGCTTGGCCCCAACGGTGCAGGCAAGTCCACCACCATCGGTATTCTTTCTACCCTGGTGAATAAGACCGGCGGTACGGTAAATGTCTTCGGTCATGACCTGGACCGCTCACCCGCCGCGCTCAAGCGTTGCATTGGCGTGGTGCCCCAGGAATTCAATTTCAACCAATTCGAAAAGACCTTCGACATCGTCGTGACCCAGGCCGGTTACTACGGCATCCCGCCGAAGGTCGCCAATGAGCGCGCCGAACAGTACCTGACCCAACTAGGGTTATGGGACAAGCGCGACGTGCCGTCCCGTTCGTTGTCCGGGGGCATGAAGCGGCGCCTGATGATTGCCCGCGCGCTGGTGCATGAGCCGCGCCTGCTGATCCTCGACGAACCGACCGCGGGTGTGGACATCGAGCTACGCCGTTCGATGTGGACCTTCCTGACCGAGCTGAACCAGAAAGGCATCACCATCATCCTCACCACGCACTACCTGGAAGAAGCCGAGCAGCTGTGCCGCAACATTGGCATCATCGACCACGGCACCATCGTCGAAAACACCAGCATGCGCCAGTTGCTGGGCCAGTTGCATGTGGAAACCTTCCTGCTCGACCTCAAGCATGACCTGAATGTCGTGCCGCAGCTCGTTGGCTATCCCGCCCGGTTGGTGGACCGCCACACACTGGAAGTCCAGGTCGACAAAGCCGCTGGTATCACCGGGTTGTTCACCCAATTGGCCCTGCAGAACATCGAAGTGCTGAGCCTGCGTAACAAAACCAATCGCCTTGAGGAGTTGTTCGTGTCCCTGGTGGAGAAAAACCTGGCGAAGGTGGCGGTATGAGTTCCGAATTGCGCCCCAACCTCATCGCTCTCAATACCATCGTCTACCGAGAAGTCCGACGCTTCATGCGAATCTGGCCGCAAACGTTGCTGCCGCCGGCCATCACGATGGTTCTGTACTTCGTCATCTTCGGCAACCTGATCGGCCGGCAGATCGGCGACATGGGCGGCTTCACGTACATGGACTACATCGTGCCTGGACTGATCATGATGTCGGTGATCACCAACTCCTATGGCAATGTCGTGTCGAGTTTCTTCGGCAGCAAGTTCCAGCGCTCGATCGAAGAACTGATGGTCTCGCCGGTTTCGCCTCACACGATCCTGATCGGCTTCACCTTGGGCGGCGTGCTGCGAGGGCTGGCGGTGGGTTTGATCGTGACGCTGTTGTCACTGTTCTTCACCGACCTGCAAGTGCATCACCTGGGGTTGACGATCCTGGTTGTGGTACTGACTGCGACGATCTTTTCGCTACTGGGTTTCATCAACGCCGTGTTTGCGCGCAACTTCGATGACATTTCTATCATCCCGACCTTCGTGCTCACGCCATTGACCTACCTGGGCGGAGTGTTCTACTCGATCTCCCTGCTGCCACCGTTCTGGCAGACCGTGTCGCTGGCCAACCCGGTGCTGCACATGGTCAACGCTTTCCGCTACGGGATCCTTGGGGTTTCGGACATTCGCATCAGCATTGCGATTACGTTCATGGTGGTGGCGACTGTGGTGCTTTATGTGGGGTGTGCGCGGTTGTTGGTGAGTGGGCGGGGGATGCGGACCTGAGTCGGTAGTTTCATGCGCCACCGTCTCGAGCGGAACGAAAAGGCCTCCAATTGTTGGAGGCCTTTTGCATTTCACATCCGGCTTTTCTTACGCCGCCGCCACTGCCTGGCAACCCACCATCGCCAATACGCCATGGTGACAAAATACGCCAACGCACCAAGCACCAATCCCGTCACCACAGACCCCAGCAAAAACGGCTGCCACAATGTCGACAACTGGTTAGTGATCCACTCCCAGGTCAGCTCATCCGGCAACGTCCGGGCTGGCACGTCCATCAGCCAGGCACCGGTTTGATAAGTGCAGAAGAACACCGCAGGCATCGTGATGGGGTTGGTCAACCAGACCAGGCTCACCGCAATCGGAATATTGCCACGCACCGTGACGGCCAGCGCCGCGGCCAGCAGCATTTGCAAAGGGATCGGCAGAAACGCGGCGAACAGGCCGACGGCCATCGCCCGTGCCACTGAATGGCGATTGAGGTGCCAAAGGTTGGGATCGTGAAGCAGAGTACCGAGAAAGCGTAAGGACTTGTGTTCCCGAATGCTCGCTGGGTCAGGCATGTAACGTTTGAATAGGCGCCGGGGCATAAGGCTTCTCGGTGGGATCAAAGCAGTCAGGTCGCAAGTATGTCCGGATTCTACGGCCGGCAGATTCAGACTTTGTGACAATTGATAACGCGCGCGGTGCCATGAACCAGCTAAGCCTGAGAGAGAACTCTCAAGGATGAGCTTATGCGCACAGCAATGGTCGCGCTTGCATTGGGGCTGCTGGCGCCGATTTTTCTACCGGTATTGCCGCCGCTGTGGCTGATCGCAGCCATGTCGATATTGGCATTGATGGTGTTGCCATTTCGCCTTTACCCGGTGGGCTTCTTTTTCCTCGGGCTGGCTTGGGCCTGTTTCTCGGCGCAGCTTGCATTGGACGACCGGTTACCCGCCGCGCTGGAGGGTGAGACCCGCTGGGTCGAGGGGCGTGTCGTCGGCTTGCCGCAACAGAGTGATGGCGTGGTGCGTTTCGAACTGGCCGACGCTCAATCCCGACGCACACGCTTGCCGACGTTGATGCGCCTGGCCTGGTACGACGGGCCGGCGGTCAACAGCGGTGAAAGATGGCGCCTGGCGGTCAAGCTCAAAAGGCCCGCCGGGCTGCTCAATCCCCACGGCTTCGACTATGAAGCATGGTTGCTGAGCCGGGGCATTGGCGCGACCGGCTCGGTCAAGGATGGTTGGCTGGTGCAGCCGGCCCAAGGCGCCTGGCGCGATGGGGTGCGCCAGGCGCTGGCAAAAGTCGATGCCCAGGGTCGCTCCGGCGCGCTGATGGCGTTGGTTCTCGGCGACGGTGCCGGTCTGACCCGGGAAGATTGGCAGGTGCTGCAAGACACCGGCACTGTCCATTTACTGGTGATCTCCGGACAGCATATCGGCTTGCTTGCCGGCCTGGTTTATCTGCTGGTGGCCGGCGCGGCGCGTTATGGCGCATGGCCGTCGCGTCTGCCGTGGTTGCCCTGGGCCTGTGCGCTGGCTTTTGCCGCTGCCCTGGGTTACGGCTTGCTCGCCGGGTTCGAGGTGCCGGTGCGGCGGGCTTGCGCCATGATCGGGCTGGTGCTGTTGTGGCGCTTGCGCTTCCGACAAGCGAAGCCTTGGTGGGCTTGGCTGTTGGCCTTCGTTGGAGTGCTGGTGCTGGACCCGCTGGCGAGCTTGCGGCCAGGGTTCTGGTTATCGTTTGCCGCCGTGGCCATATTGATGTTCACTTTTGGCGCTCGCCTGGGGCCGTGGCGCTGGTGGCAGACCTGGACCCGCGCCCAGTGGCTGATTGCGCTCGGCCTTTGCCCGTTGTTACTGATACTGGGTTTGCCGGTCAGTCTCAGCGGTCCGTTGGTCAACTTGCTGGCGGTGCCCTGGATCAGCCTGTTGGTATTGCCTGCGGCGCTGCTTGGCACGGCGTTGCTGCCGGTCCCGTTCATGGGTGAAAGCCTTTTATGGATCGCCGGTGGATTGCTCGATCTGCTATTCAAGGGGCTAGCCCTGGCAGCCGGGCGAATACCGGCTTGGGCACCTCTCGCCTTGCCGTTGTGGGCTTGGGCCCTTTCGACGCTCGGTGCTTTGTTGCTGCTGTTGCCCAAGGGCCTGCCGTTGCGGATCCTGGGTTGGCCGATGCTGTTGCTGATCGTTTTTCCTCCACGGGAAGAAGTGCCCCGGGGGCAGGCCGAAATCTGGCAATTGGACGTTGGCCAGGGGCTGGCGGTCTTGGTGCGCACCCGTCGCCATGCCTTGCTATATGACGCGGGGCCGCGCTTTGGCGACGCCGATGCGGGCGAACGTGTGGTGGTGCCGACGTTGCGCAAACTCGGCGTGCACGGATTGGACCTGATGTTGCTCAGCCACGCGGATGCAGATCACGCTGGCGGTGCTCGCGCCGTCCGCAACGGGCTGCCGACGACTCGGGTGATCAGCGGCGACCCCGCTGCGCTGCCCGTCGATCTGCAGGCGGGCCCGTGCGATAGCGGTGAGGGCTGGGAATGGGACGGGGTCAGGTTCGAGCTGTGGCGATGGGCGTCGGCTGTCGAGAGTAACCAGACGTCCTGCGTCTTGCTGGTGGAGGCCGGCGGCGAGCGGTTGTTGCTGACGGGCGACATCGATGCCCCTGCCGAGCGCGCCTTGCTCGACGGTCCGCTGGGGGTACCGACCCAATGGTTGGCGTCTCCGCATCATGGCAGCCGCAGCTCATCGTCGATGGCGTTGCTGACGCGCCTGCAGCCTCATTCGGTATTGATCTCCCGAGGTCGAAACAATGCATTCGGCCATCCACATCCGTGGGTGATCGAGCGGTATCGAAGGTTGGGCATGACAATCTATGACAGTGCCGAACAGGGTGCCATTCGTCTGCAACTGGGCGCGTTCGGGCCGGCGCACATCCAGGCCGGCGAGCGTCGCTACTGGCGTGAGCCGCCACCCGCTGGCCCATCGACGCGGCATTGATCTGGCTCATCGTTCTTGCCGTGTTGTCGGCCGGACGGGTCTGCACGGCGAGTCTGTATGATAAAGTGGCGCACTTTTTCGAGGGGGCAGTCACTGTGTGGGAATTGGTCAAATCCGGCGGTTGGATGATGTTGCCGATCATTCTGAGTTCCATCGCGGCACTGGGTATCGTTGCCGAACGCCTGTGGACCCTGCGGGCCAGTCGCGTGACCCCGGAGCATCTGCTCGGGCAGGTCTGGGTCTGGATCAAGGACAAACAACTGAACAAGGACAAGCTCAAGGAGCTGCGAGCCAGTTCGCCTTTGGGAGAGATTCTTGCGGCGGGCCTGGCAAACTCCAAGCATGGTCGCGAGATCATGAAAGAATGTATTGAAGAAGCTGCCGCGCGGGTCATTCATGATCTGGAGCGCTACCTCAACGCCCTGGGTACCATCGCGGCCATGTCCCCATTGCTGGGCCTGCTGGGCACGGTGCTGGGCATGATCGATATTTTCAGTGCCTTTACCGGCTCTGGCATGACCACCAACGCCGCGGTGTTGGCAGGGGGTATTTCCAAGGCCCTGATCACCACCGCCGCAGGCCTGATGGTCGGTATCCCAGCCGTGTTCTTCCACCGATTCCTGCAACGCCGCGTCGACGAGTTGGTGGTGGGCATGGAGCAGGAAGCCATCAAGCTGGTCGAGGTGGTGCAGGGCGACCGTGACGTGGACCTGGCCGGGGGCAAGCAGTGAAATTCCGCCGCAAACCACGGGAAAACATCGAGATCAATCTCGCGTCGCTGATCGACGTGGTGTTCATCCTGCTGCTGTTTTTCGTCGTGACTACCACGTTCACCCGGGAGACCCAGCTCAAGGTCGAACTGCCGCAAGCGGTCAGTGGTTCGCCCGCCGAAGACCAGCAGTTGAAGAACCTGGAAGTCACCATCAGCGCCGAAGGCGCGTTCTCGGTGAATAACCATTTGCTGCCCAAAAGCGACCTGGCGAGCCTGATCGAGGCCCTGCAGAAGGAATCCGGCGGTGACACCAGCCTGCCGTTGTCCATCAGCGCCGACGGCAAGACCCCTCACCAATCCGTTATCACTGCCATGGACGCAGCCGGCAAGCTCGGCTTCAGCCACCTGCGCATGACGACGGTCGAGGCGGCGCCGGCACCCTGATGGCCATGTCCGATCGATTGCTTGCCGCGTGGTACGAAGGTCACCCGGCCCTGACGCTGTTGCGACCGCTGGAATGGCTGTATCGACGTGTGGTGGTGAGCAAGCGCGAACGCTTCCTGGCGGGCGACGGCGAGATCTACCAACCGCCCGTGCCGCTGATCGTGGTCGGCAATATTACCGTTGGCGGCACCGGCAAGACGCCGTTGATCTTGTGGATGATCGAACATTGCCAGCGCAGCGGCTTGCGGGTTGGCGTGGTCAGCCGTGGCTATGGTGCCAAGCCGCCGCAACTGCCTTGGCGGGTCCAGGCCGAGCAGGGCGCCGACATCGCGGGTGACGAGCCGCTGTTGATCGTCCAGCGCACCGGGGTGCCGTTGATGATCGACCCTGATCGCAGTCGCGCAGTCCGCGCGCTGTTGGAAGCCGAACCGCTGGACCTGATCCTGTCCGACGACGGCATGCAGCATTACCGCCTGGCCCGGGACCTTGAACTGGTACTGATCGACAACGCCCGCGGCCTCGGCAACCGCCGGTGCCTGCCGGCCGGTCCGTTGCGCGAACCGGTCGAACGCCTGCAATCGGTCGATGCGGTGTTGTACAACGGCGCCGGCGCCGACCGCGAAGACGGCTTCGGCTTCGAATTGCGGCCCACCGCCCTGGTGAACCTCGCCAGTGGAGAACGGCGCCCGCTCGACCACTTTCCAGCCGGCCAGGCCTTGCACGCGGTGGCCGGTATCGGTAATCCGCAGCGTTTCTTCAAGACCCTCGAAACGCTACACTGGCGGCCTATACCGCACGGGTTTGCCGATCACGCCGAATACAGTGCCCAGGCCTTGAATTTCACGCCAGCCCTGCCAGTGGTCATGACGGAAAAGGACGCGGTCAAGTGCCGTGCCTTCGCCGAGCCACACTGGTGGTACCTGGCGGTGGACGCCGCACCGTCGCCAGCCTTCGCGGCCTGGCTCGATACGCAGTTGATGCGCCTGTTGCCGGATCGGCTCTTGCCTTAGAAATCTTTACCAGGGGAAAACCATGGACACCAAGTTGCTCGATATTCTGGCCTGCCCAGTTTGCAAAGGCCCGCTCAAGCTCAGCGCCGACAAGACTGAGCTGATCAGCAAGGGTGCCGGCCTGGCCTATCCGATTCGGGACGGCATCCCGGTGATGCTCGAGACCGAGGCCCGCACCCTGACCACTGACGAGCGCCTGGATAAATGACCACAGCCTTCACCGTCGTCATTCCGTCGCGCTTCGCCTCGACGCGCCTGCCGGGCAAGCCGTTGCTGTTGATCGCCGGCAAGCCGATGATCCAGCACGTCTGGGAACAGGCCAGCAAAAGCAGCGCCCAGCGCGTGGTGGTCGCGACCGACGATGCGCGCATCGTCGAAGCGTGCGAGGCGTTTGGCGCCGAAGTGGTGCTGACCCGCGAAGATCATAATTCCGGCACCGATCGCCTGGCGGAAGTCGCCACGAAACTGGGCCTTGAGCCCGACGCCATCGTGGTCAACGTACAAGGCGACGAGCCGTTGATCCCGCCCAGCGTGATCGATCAGGTCGCGGCTAACCTGGCGGCCCATCCCGAAGCGCGCATGGCGACCCTGGCTGAGCCGATCGACGACGTGCAAGCGTTGTTCAATCCCAACGTGGTCAAGGTGATCAGCGACCTCAATGGCCTGGCCTTGACCTTCAGCCGCGCGACATTGCCCTGGGCGCGGGATGCTTTCGCGCAAAGCCGCGACGTGATGCCCGAAGGCGTGCCGTACCGCCGCCATATCGGCATCTACGCCTACCGCGCCGGCTTCCTCCACGACTTCGTGGCCTGGGGACCGTGCTGGCTGGAAAACACCGAAGCGCTGGAACAGTTGCGTGCCCTGTGGCACGGCGTACGAATCCACGTGGCCGATGCACTGATCGCTCCGCCGACCGGTGTCGATACCGCTGAAGATCTCGAGCGCGTTCGGCGCTTGCTGGAGGCCTGATGCGGGTTCTGTTTGTCTGTCTCGGCAATATCTGCCGCTCGCCCACGGCCGAAGGCATCTTGCGCCACAAGTTGCGCGAAGCCGGGTTGGACGATCAGGTGGAGGTCGCCTCCGCCGGAACCGGTGACTGGCACGTCGGCAAGGCGCCGGACAAGCGCAGCCAGGCCGCGGCCCTGCGGCGCGGTTATGATTTGTCGGCCCAGCGTGCCCGGCAAGTGTCCCGTGCCGATTTCGCCGCCTATGACCTGATCCTGGCGATGGACAGCAGCAACCTGCGCAATCTCAAAGTCCTGCAACCGACCAATGCCAGGGCTGAGCTGGACCTGTTCCTGCGTCGTTACGAGGCGGAACTCGATGACGTACCAGACCCTTACTACGACGGTGAGCAAGGTTTCGAGCAAGTGTTGGATTTGATTGAACGTGCCACGGATCGCCTGGTGGTCGAACTGAAGGGGCGGCTATGACCTTGCACATCCAGGCGGGTGTCAGCCTCAAGCCATTCAACAGCTTTGGCGTGGATGTCGCCGCCCGATTGTTCGCCCAGGCCCACAACGACGAGGATGTCCGTGAGGCCTTGGCCTACGCCGCCGGGCATAATGTGCCCCTGTTGGTCATCGGCGGCGGCAGCAACCTCTTGTTGACCGGCGACGTCGACGCGCTGGTGTTGCGCATGGCCAGCCAAGGCGTTCGCCTGCTCAGTGATGACGGCGAGCGCGTGGTGGTCGAGGCCGAGGCGGGCGAGCCATGGCACCCGTTTGTCCAATACACGCTGGCGCAAGGTTGGTCGGGGCTGGAAAACCTCAGCCTGATTCCGGGTACGGTGGGTGCGGCACCGATGCAGAATATCGGCGCCTACGGGGTGGAGATAAAGGACGTCTTTTCTAGCCTCACCGCGCTGGATCGCGACACCGGCGAGCTGCGCGATTTCACCCTTGAAGAATGCGATTTCGCCTACCGCGACAGTCTTTTCAAGCAGCAGGCGGGTCGCTGGCTGATCCTGCGGGTGCGTTTTGCCCTCAGTCGTGCCGCCCATCTGCATCTGGAATACGGCCCGGTACGCCAACGGTTAACCGAGCAAGGCATCAACCAGCCGACGCCCAGCGATGTCAGTCGGGCCATCTGCAGTATCCGCAGCGAAAAACTGCCAGACCCAGCGGTGCTGGGCAATGCCGGCAGTTTCTTCAAGAACCCGTTGGTGCCGGCCTCCCACGTGGCGCAACTCAAGGCCCGGTACCCGGACCTGGTGGCTTATCCACAGCCCGACGGCCAGATGAAGATCGCCGCTGGCTGGCTGATCGAGCACGCCGGCTGGAAGGGCTTTCGCGAGGGCGACGCCGGGGTGCATAAATTGCAGGCGCTGGTGCTGGTCAACTACGGCAATGCCACCGGCCTGCAACTGCTGGAATTGGCCCGGCGCATCCAGAAGGACATCGCCGAACGTTTTCAGGTCGAGCTGGAAATGGAACCCAATCGGTACTGAACCGCGCTTCGCAAGCGCCGGATAAAACGCCCTGGACAGGCTGCACAAAACCATTCGTGCAGGATTGTGCAGGGCGTTTTGCTTGATCCTGGGTTAATTTAATGGGCTGACGATGCGAGCATACGCATCCCTGAGGCCCGGTGCAGACGCTTGCTCGCGTGTGCACAAGAGAGCCCGATTAGCCTGAGCCAGTCTGCGACACCGAACCGATAACCAAACGGCAGATGGCTCGACCCCATAACTCGATGACGATGCGGGCGTGCCCATGATTACCCTGAAACTCAATGGAAAAGATCACCAACTGGATGTGACCGAGGACATGCCGCTGCTGTGGGCGATCCGTGACGTGGCCGGTTACAACGGCACCAAGTTCGGTTGCGGCATGGGCTTGTGCGGTGCCTGCACCATTCACATCGACGGAGCACCCGCACGCAGTTGCATCACGCCGATCGGCTCGGTGAAGGGGCAGAACGTCAGCACTATCGACGCGCTTCACGTCGACCCGGTCGGGCAGGTGGTGCAGAAAGCCTGGCTGGATACCGCGGTAGCGCAGTGCGGTTTTTGCCAGGGCGGGCAGATCATGTCTGCGACAGCCCTGCTCAAGACCAACCCCAACCCCAGCGACGAGCAGATCGAAGAAGCCATGGTCGGCAACCTCTGCCGCTGCGGCACTTATAACCGGATCAAGACCGCGATTCGCCAAGCCTCCACCCACCTGAAGGGGGCCAAGGCATGAGCCGCTTGCCCGATGATTTTGTCCTGAGCAACCTCAGCCGTCGTGGCTTCCTGAAAGGTGCGAGCGCCACCGGTGTGCTGGTGCTGGCGGCCACGTGGGGCCTGCCGGATGCCTTCGCCGAGGAAAAGAAATTTGGCGCCGAGGGCATGCCCAACGGCGCGGTCGACGACCCCAAGGTTTACGTGAGCATTGCCGCCGACGGCAGCGTGACGGTGATCTGCAACCGTTCCGAGATGGGCCAGGGTGTGCGCACCAGCCTGAGCATGGTGGTGGCCGACGAACTGGAAGCCGACTGGGCGCTGGTCAAGGTCAAGCAGGCACCGGCAGATGAGGCACGCTTCGGCAACCAGGACACCGACGGTTCGCGCAGCATGCGCCATTGGTACGAGCCGATGCGCCGTTGCGGTGCCGCCGCCCGGACCATGTTGGAACTGGCCGCCGCTGCACAATGGAACGTGCCGGTAGGCGAATGCCGCGCGCAACTGCATAAAGTGGTGCACCAGCTTTCCGGGCGGGAACTGGGTTATGGCGCCTTGGCTGCCGCAGCCAGTGCCTTGCCGGTGCCGGCCCGCGAGAGCCTGCGCCTCAAGCAGCCTTCGGAGTTTCGTTACATCGGCAAGGAGGCGAGCCGTGCCATCGACGGCGCGGACATCGTCAGCGGTCGCGCAGTCTTCGGTGCCGACGTGCATTTCGACGGCATGCTCTATGCCGTCATCGCGCGTCCGCCGGTCTATGGCGGCAAGGTCAAGAGCGTCGACAGCAGCGCGGCGTTGAAAGTACCGGGCGTGGTCAAGGTGGTGCAGATCGAGGGGCGCCCATTGCCCTCCGAATTCCAGCCTCTGGGCGGCGTGGCCGTGGTGGCAAAAAATACCTGGGCAGCGATCAAGGGCCGCGAAGCGCTGAAAATAGAGTGGGACGACGGCCCGAACGCCGGTTACGACTCCATCGCCTACCGCAAGGAACTGGAAGCGGCTGCTCGCAAGCCTGGAAAAGTCTTGCGCAGCACCGGTGATCTCGATGGCGCATTGGCCAAGGCCGATTCGACGTTGGAGGCTTCGTATTATCTGCCGCACCTGTCCCAGTCCCCTATGGAGCCAATGGTCGCCGTCGCCCGGTTCAAGGATGGCCAATGCGAAGCCTGGGCGCCGAGCCAGGCACCGCAGGTGACCCGCGAGCGCGTCGCCGAGCGCCTGGGCATCCCTTTCGAGAACGTCACGGTGAACATCACGCTGTTGGGCGGCGGCTTCGGGCGCAAGTCGAAACCCGATTTTGTCGTCGAAGCCGCCGTGCTCGCCAAGGCGTTTCCCGGCCAGGCGGTACGGGTGCAATGGACCCGCGAGGACGATATCCATCACTCGTATTTCCACACCGTATCGGCCGAATACCTGAAGGCCAGCCTGAACAAGGACGGATTGCCCTCCGGTTGGCTGCATCGCACCGTGGCTCCGACCATCACCGCGCTGTTCGCGCCGGGCATGACCCACGAAGCACCGTTCGAAGTGGGCATGGGCGTGACCAACATGGCTTATGCCGTTCCCAATATGCGCCTGGAAAATCCCGAGGCGGCGGCCCACACGCGGGTAGGCTGGTACCGCTCGGTGTCGAATATTCCCCACGGTTTTGCGATCCAGAGCTTCATCGACGAATTGGCCCACAAGGCCGGCCAGGATCCGCTGAAGTATCACCTCAAGTTGCTGGGACCGGACCGCAAGATCAATCCGAACAGCCTGAACGACGATTGGAACTACGGCGAATCGCCCGAGCGTTATCCCATCGATACGGCGCGGATCCGTACCGTGCTGGAGACTGCGGCGAAAGCCGCCGGTTGGGGACGTGAATTGCCCAAGGGAAGGGGATTGGGCCTGGCGGTGCATTACAGTTTTGTCACTTACGTCGCGGCGGCGATCGAAGTCGAGGTCAAGGATGACGGTACGGTGATTGTGCGCAAGGCCGACATTGCCGTGGATTGTGGGCCACAGATCAATCCCGAGCGCATCCGCTCCCAGTTCGAAGGCGCCTGCGTCATGGGCCTGGGGAACGCGATGGTCGGCGAGATCAGCTTCAAGGACGGCAAGGTCCAGCAGGATAACTTCCACATGTACGAAGTTGCGCGCATGTCCCTGGCGCCCAAGGAAGTGGCGGTGCATCTGGTCACGCCGCCGGGTGAAGTTCCCTTGGGCGGCGTGGGTGAGCCAGGCGTGCCGCCGATCGCACCGGCACTGTGCAACGCGATTTTTGCTGCCACCGGCAAGCGTATCCGCGATCTGCCCGTGCGTTATCAGCTGCAAGGCTGGCAACAGGCCAAAGCCTGATGGACAGCGTTGACCTGAATGTCCTGCGCAGTGTGCTGGAGTGGCGCCGCGCCGGGCAGCGCGTGGTGTTGTTCACCGTGGTCCAGACCTGGGGCACCGCGCCACGCCCCCCTGGCGCCATGCTGGCCTTGCGCGAGGATGGCGTGGTAATCGGTTCGGTGTCGGGCGGTTGCGTCGAAGATGACCTGATTGCCCGGCTGCACGACGGCCGGATTCCGGCGGACGGTCCGCCGGTGCAGCTGATCACCTATGGCGTCACCCGCGAGGAGGCGGCGCGCTTTGGCCTGCCGTGCGGCGGCACCTTGCGCTTGACGGAAGAGCGAGTGGGCGACCCCCAGTGGGTGAGCGACTTGCTGGAGCGTTGCGAGGCCCACGAGATTGTCGCCCGGGAATTGACCGTCGCCACCGGTAGCGTGTCGTTGGTGCCGGCCAGTAAAAGCGATGCTTTAGTGTTTGATGGCGAGACACTGCGGGCGATTTATGGCCCGCGTTGGCGGCTGCTGTTGATCGGCGCTGGGCAGCTGTCCCGTTACGTCGCGGAGATGGCCCGGCTGCTGGATTTCGAAGTGCTGATCTGCGATCCGCGCAAGGAATTCGTCTACGGCTGGGAGGAGCAGCACGGCCGCTTCGTGACCGGCATGCCCGACGAAGCGGTGCTGAGCATCCAGACTGATGAGCGCACGGCAATCGTGGCGCTGACCCATGATCCGCGCCTGGACGACATGGCCTTGTTGACCGCCCTCGATTCCAAGGCCTTTTATGTGGGCGCCCTGGGGTCGCGGGTCAACAGCCAGAAACGCCGGGACAACCTGGCTCAGCTAGGCTTGTCGGCACAGGCTATCGAACGGCTGCATGGCCCTATCGGCCTGCACATCGGCAGCCACACACCAGCGGAAATCGCCTTGTCGTTGCTGGCGGAAATCGTTGCCATCAAAAATGGCGTCGAACTGCGTCAAAAGAAACCGCTGTAAGCCACAAAGGAGCAGGTTATGACTGGGTCCATTGGCGTGATCATTCTTGCGGCGGGATTGGGCCGCCGTTTCCGTGAGGTTGCCGGTGCCGACAAGGATAAGTTGCTGGCCGATTGCACTGGGCGTGACGGTGCGGTGCGCTCAGTGATCGAACATGTGCTGGTCAATTTACCGTCCTCCCTGGAAAAGCGCGTGCTGGTGACCCGCAACGATCGTCCGCAGGCCATTCGCATGGCCCAGGCCTACGGGTGCAACTACGTGGCGCTGGACTCGCCCGGCCTGGGCGACAGCATTGCCGCCGGCGTCCAGGCGTGCCCGGACCTTGACGGCTGGCTGATCGCGTTGGGCGACATGCCTTTCATTTTGCCGTCGAGCTTCGAACGGGTGATGGCGGGGATGCGCGAGGAAAGCATCAGCGTGCCGGTGCTTGCCGGGGAGTATGGGCATCCGGTGGGATTTGGTCGTGCGTTAGGGCCGAAGCTGATGACGTTGAGCGGCGTTGGCGGCGCCAAAGCGTTGTTCGCCGGGGCGCAAGTGGTCGAGGTTTCGGTGGATGATCCCGGTGTCACTTGGGATATCGACGTACCTGAAGCGCTGGTCTTTAAATAAATCACCGTGATGGACAGGCGTCGTGCGTAATCTGAAGGCATAAAAAAGCCCCGCCTGGCATCACCAGGCGGGGCTTTTTACTGGGCGGTGGAATCAGGCGTGAGGTTTAGGCTCGTGCTCTTTTTCCAGGGCTTCAGGGTGGTGCGGTGCAACTTCTTCAGCGGACTGCTGAGGTTCGTCGATCGCCGGCTCTGCTGCGGTTTCAGCAACCGGGGCAGGGGCTTCTACGGCTTCCACGGCTGGTGCCGGTTCGGCGGCAGGCGCCTGGGCAGCGGCAGCGGCGGCGGCCTGTTCGGCTTCCTTCTGCAGACGCTCGGCTTCACGCTTGCGACGGCGCACTTCACGTGGATCGTTCGGAGCGCGGCCATTCGGAGCCAAGGCGCTGACAGCTGCAGGTGCTTCAACCGGGGCCGGAGCCTCGACAACCGCAGGAGCCTCGGTCACGGGCGCAGGCTCTTCCACCGGGGCAGCTTCGACCACCGGCTCGATCACTTGCGCTTCAACGGTTTTCACTGGCTCAGGCTCGGCGACTGGCGCTGGCGCTGCGGGTTCTGCGTTCCAGTTGAAGGTCGTCTGCTCTTCACGCACAGGCTCGGGTGCAACTTCTTCGGCCGGGGTTTCCTGCGCCGGAGCTTCGACGGCAGGTTCGGCTGCGGCCACTGGCTGCTCGACGATCGGTGCTGGCTCGGCGGCTTGGGCTTCAGGCTCGGCGTCGGGAGCCGGTGCGAGTTCCACTTCTGGCGAAGCGGTGGTTTGCACTGGCGTGGTCGCTTCGACGACTGGCGCTTCAACCGGGGCGTCTTCCACCGCAGCGGTGGCGCGTTCAGCCTGCTCGTGTGCCTGGGCTTCGGCCGGGGCGCTGATCGCGCTGCTGGCCACTGCCGCAGTGACGGCCAGGCCTGCGGCCAGATCCGCGCCGCTTGGCGCTTCGGCGTTCTCGGCGGATTCGGACTCTTCCGAACCTTCGATCACGTTGCCATTGGCATCACGTTGACGCTCGCGGCGGTTGCTGCGACGACGCTGGCCACGGGAGCGACGGCGTGGACGATCGCCTTCGGCGTTGTCCTGGCCATCTTCCTGCAACTGCTCTTCGCTGTTCAGCACTTCTTCTTCGCTGGCAGCGGCGGCCGCCTGCTCGGCGCGTGGTTGACGCTCTTCACGCGGCTGACGCGGTGCGCGTTCTTGGCGGGCCGGGCGCTCTTCAGCCAGTGCGGCGCCAGCGGCGGCGGCAGGTGCGGCATCCAGTGGCTCACGCAGTTCGCGGACACGCTCTTCACGCTCGCCACGCGGCTTGCGGTCTTCACGCGGTGCGCGCGGCTGACGCTCTTCACGTGGTGGGCGCGGTGCGCGCTCTTCACGGGCTACGGTTGGAGTCGCTGGCGCTTCCTCGCGGGCTTCGCGTGGCTGGCGTTCTTCACGCGGCTCACGTGGCGCACGCTCTTCACGCGGTGCACGTTCTTCGCGAGGCTTGCGCTCTTCGTCGCGACGGCCGTTGCGGTTGCGGGTCTGCTGGCGACCATTGCGACGTTCTTCGTTGCGGGCCGGACGCTCGGTGGCGGCAGGCTTGGCAACAACGGCAGGGGTCGCGGGCTCTTCCTTGGTGGCGAACAGGCTGACCAGGGATTTCACCAGGCCCTTGAACAGGCTTGGTTCTGGCGCGGCGGCGGGTGCGGCAACCGGGGCGGCGACTTCGCTCGGGACCGGAGCGTTGGCGCGGGCTGGGGCAGTCTTGACCGCCGCTTCCTGGCGAACCAGGGTGCGAGTGGCGGCGGCCGGCTGGACTTCTTCCACTTCGGCAGCGGCAGCAGCGATTTCGTAGCTGGACTGGTTGGTGTGGGCTTCCGGGCTGTCATCGCGCAGGCGCTGCACTTCGAAGTGCGGTGTCTCGAGGTGATCGTTCGGCAGGATGACGATACGGGCGCGGGTGCGCAGTTCGATCTTGGTGATCGAGTTGCGTTTTTCGTTGAGCAGGAACGCGGCCACTGGGATCGGCACTTGGGCGCGAACTTCGGCGGTGCGGTCTTTCAGGGCTTCTTCTTCGATCAGGCGCAGGATTGCCAGGGACAACGATTCAACGTCACGGATGATGCCGGTGCCGTTGCAGCGAGGGCAAACGATGCCGCTGCTTTCACCCAGCGATGGACGCAGGCGCTGACGGGACATTTCCAGCAGGCCGAAGCGCGAGATACGACCGACCTGTACGCGGGCGCGGTCGGCTTCCAGGCACTCACGGACCTTCTCTTCCACGGCGCGCTGGTTCTTGGCCGGGGTCATGTCGATGAAGTCGATGACGATCAGGCCGCCAATGTCGCGCAGGCGCAACTGACGGGCGATTTCTTCAGCGGCTTCAAGGTTGGTCTGCAGGGCGGTTTCTTCGATGTCGCTGCCTTTGGTGGCGCGGGCCGAGTTGATGTCGATGGACACCAGGGCTTCGGTCGGATCGATAACGATGGAGCCGCCGGACGGCAGTTCGACGACGCGCTGGAAGGCGGTCTCGATCTGGCTTTCGATCTGGAAACGGTTGAACAGCGGAACGCTGTCTTCGTAGAGCTTGATCTTGCTGGCGTACTGCGGCATCACCTGGCGGATGAAAGTCAGGGCTTCGTCCTGGGCTTCGACACTGTCGATCAGCACTTCGCCGATGTCCTGGCGCAGGTAGTCGCGGATGGCGCGGATGATCACGTTGCTTTCCTGGTAGATCAGGAACGGCGCGGAGCGATCCAGCGAGGCTTCTTTGATGGCGGTCCACAGTTGCAGCAGGTAATCGAGGTCCCACTGCATTTCTTCGCTGCTGCGGCCCAGGCCGGCAGTGCGCACGATCAGGCCCATGTCGGCAGGTGCGACCAGGCCGTTGAGGGCTTCGCGCAGTTCGTTGCGCTCTTCACCTTCGATGCGGCGGGAGATACCACCGGCACGCGGGTTGTTCGGCATCAGGACCAGGTAACGGCCGGCGAGGCTGATGAAGGTGGTCAGGGCGGCGCCCTTGTTGCCACGTTCTTCTTTTTCGACCTGGACGATGACTTCCTGGCCTTCGCTCAGGACGTCCTTGATGTTGACGCGGCCTTCAGGGGCTTTCTTGAAGTATTCGCGGGAGATTTCTTTGAGGGGCAGGAAGCCGTGGCGCTCGGAGCCGAAATCGACAAAGGCAGCCTCAAGGCTTGGTTCGATGCGAGTAATCCGGCCTTTATAGATGTTGGCCTTCTTCTGCTCGCGTGCACCGGATTCGA
Organism: Pseudomonas sp. SWRI154; assembly: GCF_014268645.1. Lineage (NCBI taxonomy): Bacteria > Pseudomonadati > Pseudomonadota > Gammaproteobacteria > Pseudomonadales > Pseudomonadaceae > Pseudomonas > Pseudomonas sp. SWRI154. Next base: position 101,757 of record NZ_JABWQW010000010.1, on the reverse strand, counting down.
TATCCAGGTCGTAGAGGCGCTGGCCGTCTACCAGTGCAACACGCAACTCTTCGGGTTGAGTTGCGTTAATCAGCATTCTTTTCATGTAGTACCGTCGGTTTCCGGGCTGCCGGAAACGGCGTTCGGCACACACGACTTCTCACGGTCGGTGTCAGGTGCGTCCTGGCAATGGCGGGGCCATTCCAGTGTCCAGCGAGTTCGGCCCAATGATGGCGAAGTCGCGACGGACGCGTCCTGCTTGCTGGTACTCAAGCACTCAGTCAGGAGGAGGAATCAACCGGCGCCTGTGGACGAGATGAAGCGTCTAAATATAAGCCTAGTGCTACACAGTCCGACGGTTGTACATCTCCACCCTACACGTATCCCTGATAATTCGGGTGCTGCCGCGCGCAGAATCCGCAGCGGGTTGGCATTTACCGTGAGCTCCGAAAGGGGAGGTCACGCATCATGGCTAATTTAGGCGTTGTTTCCGAAGCTCTCGCTCGGGGTCGTCTTCGGCTGACTGCACTTTGTGAACTGGCCGTGAATGTGGCGCGCAATGCGAGTAGAAACTCTGCTTTGCGGCGTATTTCAGGCCTCATGTCACCTGCGCTCGTTGCACCCGTAAACTCTACCGTTACGTAGCAAAAGCCCCGTAGGACGGCCTCTCGTCCTCGTGAATTGCGTTGGTCAGGGCCGGTTTTTGACCGCTAGTCCGCTGGCCAGCCACTTTTGGCGGCGTTCGCGACTATAGCAGCAATGATTAAGTGCTTCAATTCCATAAAAAATTGTTATGATCGCCGCCATGACAACTACTGCCCCTTCGACCCCTGGCGTTCAACTGCTCGAGGTCTCGCCGGAATATGCCGGCCAACGAATCGATAATTTCCTCCTTGCCCGGCTCAAAGGCGTGCCCAAGACCTTGATCTATCGCATCTTGCGCAAAGGCGAAGTGCGGGTGAACAAAGGTCGGATCAAGCCTGAATACAAGCTCCAGGCGGGCGACATCGTGCGCGTGCCGCCGGTTCGCGTGCCCGAGCGCGACGAGCCGGTGCCTCTGGCCCAAGGCTTGTTGCAACGCCTGGAGGCTTCCATCGTCTTTGAAGACAAGGCGCTGATCGTGGTCAACAAGCCTGCGGGCATCGCGGTCCACGGCGGCAGCGGCCTGAATTTCGGCGTGATCGAGGCTTTTCGTCAGTTGCGTCCGGATACCAAGGAGCTGGAACTGGTCCATCGCCTGGATCGCGACACCTCCGGTCTGCTGATGATCGCCAAGAAGCGCAGCATGCTGCGGCATCTTCACGAGCAGTTGCGCGGCGATGGCGTCGACAAGCGCTACATGGCGTTGGTGCGTGGTCGTTGGGATACCTCCGTAAAGCAAGTCCGTGCGCCGTTGCTCAAGAGCAACCTGCGTTCGGGCGAGCGCATGGTGGAAGTCAACGAGGAGGGCAAGGAGGCGCTGACCGTGTTCAAGGTGCTCCGACGCTTCGGCGACTTTGCCACCATGGTCGAGGCCAAGCCGGTCACCGGGCGCACGCACCAGATCCGTGTCCACGCCCTGCATGCCGGGCATTGCATCGCCGGTGACAGCAAATACGGCGATGACGATTTCACCAAGGAAATTCGCGACCTGGGCGGCAAGCGCCTGTTTCTGCACGCCTACATGCTGACTGTGCCGCTGCCTGATGGCGGCGAGTTGAAGTTGCAGGCTCCCGTTGACGAAATGTGGGCCAAGACCGTGGAGCGGCTAAGTGCATCCTGACTACAAGCTGTTGATATTCGATTGGGACGGCACTCTGGCGAACTCCATTGGTCGGATCGTGGAGTCCATGCATATCGCGGCTGACCGTACAGGTTTCGCGCGGCGCGACGACTATGCGGTGAAGGGCATCATCGGCCTCGGGTTGCCAGAGGCGATCCGCAGCCTGTACCCGGACATCGATGACGATGGTTTGGTTGTTTTTCGCCAGCATTACGCCGATCACTACATTGCCTTGGAGGCCGAGCCATCGCCGCTGTTCGACGGTGTGGCGGACACGCTCCAGCTTCTGCGGGACGAGGGCTATCGCATGGCCGTCGCGACCGGCAAGGCCAGGCGTGGGCTGGATCGGGTGTTGAAAGCCCACGGTTGGGACGATTATTTCGACATCACCCGTGCTGCGGATGAAACCGCCAGCAAGCCGCATCCGCTGATGCTTGAGCAAATCCTGGCTCATTGCGATGTGCAGGCTGGGCAGGCGCTGATGGTGGGGGATTCGTCGTTCGACCTGCAAATGGCGCGTAACGCCGGCATGAGTTCGGTGGCTGTCAGTTACGGCGCGCAGACGATCGAGGCGTTGAAGGCTTTTGAGCCGTGCCTGGCGATTGACCATTTTCCTGAGTTGCACGCCTGGTTGAGCCGGCGTGCCGATTAAGTTTTGACGGGGATGCATGCATGACGGATGAATGGAAGGCACCGGCCAAGGCAAGCGCCGAGACTGGTGATGATAAAAGCTGGAAGCTGTTGGAAAAGACTCTGCTGGCCAGTGTCCAGGAGCAGCGTCGGTCTCGCCGCTGGGGCATTTTCTTCAAGTTGCTGACCTTCATTTATCTTTTTGGCGCATTGATGCTGTTCACGCCGCTGATGAGCCTGGAAAAGGGCGCCGTGAGCGGATCGGCCTATACCGCGCTGATTGATATCGAAGGCATGATCGCCGACAAGGAGCCGGCGAGCGCAGACAACATCGTCGGCAGTTTGCGGGCGGCGTTCGAGGATCCGAAGGTCAAGGGTGTGGTGCTGCGCATCAACAGCCCGGGTGGCAGTCCGGTGCAGTCGGGTTATGTTTACGACGAAATCGTCCGTCTGCGTGGCTTGCACCCGAACATCAAGGTTTACGCGGTCATCGCCGATCTCGGTGCGTCCGGGGCCTATTACATTGCCAGTGCGGCAGACCAGATTTATGCCGACAAGGCCAGTCTGGTGGGGTCCATTGGTGTGACGGCGGCCGGTTATGGTTTTGTCGGAACCATGGAGAAGCTTGGCGTGGAGCGCCGGGTCTATACCTCTGGCGAGCATAAATCCTTCCTTGATCCGTTCCAGCCGCAAAAGCCTGAAGAAACCGCGTTCTGGCAGGGTGTGCTGGATACCACTCACAAGCAATTCATCGCCAGCGTCAAGAAAGGCCGGGGCGAGCGCCTGAAGGACAAGGAGCATCCAGAGTTGTTCTCCGGGCTGGTCTGGTCGGGGGAGCAGGCGTTGCCGCTGGGCTTGATCGATGGCTTGGGCAGTGCCAGTTTCGTGGCTCGGGACGTGATCGGCGAGAAAGAGCTGGTGGATTTCACTATCGAAGAGTCGCCGTTCGATCGCTTCTCGAAAAAACTGGGTGCAAGCATTGCCGAGCATCTGGCGATGTGGATGGGCTTCCGAGGCCCGGCGTTGCGCTGATTTGTTTGGACGGCTGCGCGCCTGAAGGGCGATGCGGTCCCTGTGGCAATTCAGGGGATCTGCACACCCTCGGCCAGCAACATATCCACAAGCCGAATCAATGGCAGGCCGATCAGGCTGGTGGCATCCGGTCCTTCGGTGCTCTGGAACAGGCTCACGCCCAGCCCCTCGGCCTTGAAACTGCCGGCGCAGTCGTATGGCTGCTCCGCTCGCAGGTAGCGCTCGACGCGTGCCTGGTCAAGTGTCCGCATCGTCACGGTAAACGGAACACAATCGACCTGGCAGTTGCCGGTCTGGCTGTTAAGTAGCGCCAGGCCCGTCAGGAACGTTACGCGGGCGCCGCTGGCGGCCAGTAGTTGGTCCCGGGCGTTTTCGAAGGTATGGGGCTTGCCCAGGATGCGCTCGCCGAGTACGGCGACCTGGTCTGATCCGATGATCAGGTGCGCTGGATGGCTGCCGGCTAGCGCCAAGGCTTTTTCCCGGGCCAGGCGTTTTACCAGTTCGAGCGCGGATTCATCGGGGTGGCGGCTTTCGTCGATGTCCGGTGAGCGGCAGACGAATGGCAGCCCCAGGCGGGCGAGCAATTCCCGGCGGTAGATCGAGCTTGAGGCAAGTAATAAAGGCAGCATGGGCGTCTCCAGGAGGCAGGAGCGAATTCTAGCGAGGCGCGCAAGTGACGGACAGGGCTGAATTTCCTTTGACATGGCCCGGTGCATCCCTATAATGCTGCGCCTATGTTGAATGACCCGATTCCACCTCACGTTGACCCGCGCAAATTGGCTGACCGTGGCACCACCCTTCAAGGTGAGCTGCTGCTGGCCGATTTGAAGAGACTCTGCGACCCGCTTTCCGACAATGTCGGTACGGTCCAGGCCAAATTCGTTTTTGAACGAGATGAACGTAAATCTGTGGTCATCCACAGCTTTATCGACACTGAAGTCAAAATGGTTTGCCAGCGTTGTCTTGAGCTGGTCACCCTGCCGATCCATAGCGAATGCAGTTACGCCGTGGTGAAGGAGGGTGCGAATACCCAGTCGTTGCCGAAAGGTTATGACGTGCTGGAACTGGGCGAAGATCCATTGGATCTGCAGTCACTGATCGAGGAGGAGCTTCTGCTCGCCTTGCCCATTGTGCCTGCTCATCATCCGGAAGAATGCCAGCAGCCGGCGGGAGCAGATGAGCCCGAACCGAGCGAGGACGAGGTAACGCGGTCCAACCCGTTCAGTGTATTGGCGCAGTTAAAGCGTGACCCAAACGTTTAGGAGTTAATCAATTATGGCTGTTCAGCAGAACAAAAAATCCCGCTCTGCCCGTGACATGCGCCGTTCGCACGACGCTCTCGAGGCTAGCACCCTGTCTGTAGAAAAAACCACTGGTGAAGTGCACCTGCGTCACCACGTATCGCCAGAAGGCGTATACCGTGGCCGTAAAGTGATCGACAAGGGCGCCGACGAGTAATCACTTGTCCGCTCAAGTCATCGCGATTGACGCAATGGGCGGGGACTTCGGTCCCCGCAGCATTGTCCAGGCCAGCCTTGCTTGCCTGAACGCCATGCCCTCGCTACACCTGACCCTCGTCGGTCAACCCTCTCTCCTTGAAGAAATGCTCAACGGCCAATCGGCTGCGGATCGCGCACGCCTATCGATCGCGCCCGCGTCCGAAGTCATCACGATGGACGAAAAGCCGGCCCAGGCTCTGCGTGGCAAGCCTGACGCTTCGATGCGGGTGGCTCTTGAGTTGTTGCGAGACGGTAAGGTCCAAGCGTGTGTCAGCGCGGGTAACACCGGTGCGCTGATGGCGCTGTCGCGCTACGTACTCAAGACCCTGCCGGGTATCGATCGCCCGGCGATGGTGGCTGCGATCCCGACCCAGCGCGGCTTCTGCCAGTTGCTGGACCTGGGCGCCAACGTCGATTGCAGCGCCGAGCACCTGTTGCAGTTCGCCGTGATGGGCTCGGTTGCGGCGCAGACCCTTGGCATCGCCCGACCTCGCGTGGCGCTTCTGAATATCGGTACCGAAGACATCAAGGGCAACCAGCAGGTCAAGCTGGCGGCGACGTTGTTGCAGGGCGCAAACGGCATCAACTACATCGGTTTCATCGAGGGCGACGGCTTGTACCGTGGCGAGGCCGATGTTGTGGTTTGCGATGGTTTTGTCGGCAATATCCTGCTCAAGTCCAGTGAAGGCCTGGCAACCATGATCGGCCAGCGCATTGAAACCCTGTTCAAACAGAATCTGGCCTCGCGGGTCGTTGGCGCCCTTGCCCTGCCGTTGATGCGGCGACTGCAAGCGGACCTGGCCCCGGCGCGGCACAACGGTGCGAGTTTTCTCGGGTTGCAGGGGATCGTGATCAAGAGTCACGGTTCGGCGGGCGTGCAGGGTTTCCAAAGTGCTATCAATCGGGCGGTGATCGAGATCCAGGAGAACCTGCCGGAACGTCTTCATGGACGCCTCGAAGATTTGTTAACTTAGGCGTTTTCGTCCGACAATGCTTAAATGTGACCGGTCGGTTCAACCCGCCATCCAACTGTCAGTTTCCTAGCGCCCCCAGGGGCGTCAATTTTTGACGACAAGATCATTAGGGGCTTTGTTTTCATGTCTGCTTCCCTCGCATTCGTCTTTCCAGGACAGGGCTCGCAGTCCCTCGGTATGTTGGCCGAGCTGGGCGCGCAATACCCGCTGATCCTTGAAACATTCAAAGAAGCGTCCGATGCACTCGGCTACGACTTGTGGGCACTGACCCAGCAGGGGCCGGAAGAGCAACTCAATCAAACCGATAAAACCCAGCCGGCCATCCTCACCGCCTCGATCGCCTTGTGGCGCCTGTGGTTGGCTGAGGGCGGCGCGCGCCCGGCATTTGTCGCCGGTCACAGCTTGGGCGAATACAGCGCCCTGGTGGCCGCTGGCAGCCTGAGCCTGGGCGCCGCGGTGAAATTGGTGGAGCGTCGCGGCCAGTTGATGCAAGAAGCCGTTCCGGCCGGGCAGGGCGGTATGGCCGCGATCCTGGGGCTGGAAGACGCTGACGTGCTCGCTGCCTGTGCCGAAGCGGCGCAAGGCGAAGTGGTCAGCGCGGTGAACTTCAACTCTCCGGGCCAGGTTGTCATCGCCGGTGCCAAGGCCGCTGTCGAGCGCGCCATCGAAGGCTGCAAGGCCCGTGGTGCCAAGCGCGCCATGCCCTTGCCGGTCAGCGTGCCATCGCACTGCGAACTGATGCGTCCGGCCGCCGAGCGCTTTGCCGAATCCATCGCCGCCATCGACTGGCAGGCCCCGCAGATTCCGGTGGTGCAGAATGTCAGCGCCAGCGTGGCGCCGGATCTCGAGACCCTCAAGCGTGATCTGCTGGAGCAACTCTACAAGCCGGTTCGCTGGGTCGAATCGGTGCAGACCCTGGCAGCCAAGGGCGCGACCGAACTGGTCGAATGCGGTCCTGGCAAAGTGCTGGCAGGCTTGAACAAACGCTGCGCCGAAGGCGTGTCGACTTCCAACCTCAACACCCCAGACGCCTTCGCTGCCGCCCGTGCAGCGCAGGCCTGAACAGGAGAAGCTTGCATGAGTCTGCAAGGTAAAGTTGCACTGGTGACCGGTGCAAGCCGTGGCATCGGCCAGGCCATTGCCCTGGAACTGGGCCGTCAAGGCGCCATCGTCATCGGCACCGCGACTTCCGCTTCGGGCGCCGAGCGTATCGCCGCGACCCTGAAGGAAAACGACATCCAGGGCACCGGCCTTGAGCTGAACGTCACCAGCGACGAATCCGTCGCGGCGGTGCTGGCAAGCATTCAGGAGCAGTTCGGTGCGCCGGCGATCCTGGTCAATAATGCCGGTATCACCCGCGATAACCTGATGATGCGCATGAAAGATGACGAATGGTTCGACGTGATCGACACCAACCTGAACAGTCTGTACCGGCTGTCCAAGGGCGTTTTGCGTGGCATGACCAAGGCGCGCTGGGGTCGAATTATCAGTATCGGCTCGGTTGTGGGTGCCATGGGCAACGCAGGCCAAGTAAACTATGCTGCGGCGAAAGCCGGTCTGGAAGGTTTCAGCCGTGCGCTGGCGCGTGAAGTGGGTTCGCGCTCGATTACGGTAAACTCGGTTGCACCGGGTTTCATCGACACCGACATGACCCGTGAACTGCCGGAAGCGCAGCGTGAAGCCTTGTTGACGCAGATTCCGCTGGGTCGTCTGGGGCAAGCTCAAGAAATCGCGTCGGTGGTCGCTTTTCTTGCTTCGGACGGTGCGGCATACGTGACTGGGGCTACAATCCCGGTAAACGGCGGGATGTACATGAGTTAAATGTGACGGATTGCTTCAAAAAAATGTCATACGAGCTGTCTAAAATCCGTTATAAAGCTGCAATCTATTTATAGGCGGCGGGCCCCAGGGTTCGAGGAGTGAAGCTTTCGGTTGAAAAACCGAAAAGTCTTTCTATACACTTACCCACCGGCCAGCTGCCTGAATTTGTCCATTAGGAGTGAAAACAAGGTATGAGCACCATCGAAGAGCGCGTCAAGAAAATCGTTGCCGAGCAACTGGGCGTTAAGGAAGAAGAAGTGATCAACAGCGCTTCCTTCGTTGAAGACCTGGGTGCCGACTCCCTTGACACCGTTGAGCTGGTGATGGCTCTGGAAGAGGAATTCGAGACCGAGATTCCTGACGAAGAAGCTGAAAAGATCACTACTGTACAAGCTGCTATCGACTACGTTACCGCCCACCAGGCGTAATCGTTATTAGTCGTCGCTAGCTGTCATGGAAAAACCGCACTGCCATTTCGGCGTGCGGTTTTTTCTTTAGGCCTGATGCAAAGTCGTCATTAGAAAAAGGAGAGTGCTGTGTCGCGTAGACGCGTCGTAGTCACCGGTATGGGTATGTTGTCGCCACTGGGCACGGATGTGCCGAGCAGCTGGCAAGGCATTCTGGCTGGCCGCAGTGGCATTGGTCTGATCGAACACACCGACCTTTCTGCCTATTCCACCCGTTTTGGCGGCTCGGTAAAGGGCTTCAATGTCGAGGAATACCTGTCGGTCAAAGAAGCCCGCAAGCTCGATCTGTTCATTCAATACGGCCTGGCAGCCGGGTTTCAGGCAGTGCGTAACGCTGGCCTGGAAGTCACCGACGCCAACCGTGAACGCATCGGCGTGGCCATGGGCTCGGGTATTGGCGGCTTGACCAATATCGAAGAAACCAGCCGCACGCTGCACGATTCGGGGCCGCGACGGATTTCTCCGTTCTTCGTGCCGGGCTCGATCATCAACATGATTTCCGGTTTCCTGTCCATCCACCTGGGTGCACAGGGGCCTAACTACGCCATTGCCACAGCGTGTACCACGGGTACTCACTGCATCGGCATGGCCGCGCGTAACATCATGTACGACGAAGCCGACGTGATGATCGCCGGCGGTGCCGAAATGGCCGCTTGCGGCTTGGGCATGGGCGGTTTCGGCGCGTCGCGTGCGCTGTCGACCCGCAACGATGAGCCGGCCCGCGCCAGTCGTCCATGGGACAAGGGCCGCGATGGCTTCGTGTTGTCGGACGGTGCCGGTGCGCTGGTTCTCGAGGAGCTGGAGCACGCCAAGGCGCGCGGCGCGACCATCTATGCCGAACTGATCGGATTTGGCACCAGTGGCGATGCGTATCACATGACGTCGCCGCCGGCCGATGGTGCCGGTGCTGCCCGCTGCATCACCAACGCCCTGCGGGATGCGAAGCTCAACGGCGAACAGGTGCAATACATCAACGCCCACGGCACTTCGACCCCGGCCGGCGACTTGGCCGAAGCCCAGGCGATCAAGACGGTGTTCGGCGACCACGCCTACAAGCTGGCTGTCAGCTCTACCAAGTCGATGACCGGTCACCTGCTGGGTGCAGCAGGAGCAGTGGAAGCGATCTTCAGCGTGCTGGCGATCAATAGCCAGGTGGCGCCGCCGACCATCAACCTCGATGAGCCAGACGAGGGTTGCGACTTGGACTTCGTGCCGCATACGGCCCGTAGCATGGACATCGATGTGGTGCTGTCCAACTCCTTCGGCTTCGGCGGAACCAACGGCTCGCTGGTGTTCCGCCGGTTCGCCGGTTGATGGAAAGCTGGGTCGATGGTCAGACGGCTGACGTCCTGTCGCTGAAAGATCGCGGCCTGGCTTACGGCGATGGTGTGTTCGAAACCATCGCTGTGCGTGAAGGCAAGCTCGTTTTGCTGGAGCGTCATCTGCAACGCCTCGCGCTGGGGTGCCAACGGTTGGCATTCAATCTCGACTGGACCTTACTGGACGGCGAGCTGCAAGCCTATGCGCAACAGCTTGGCGAAGGCGTGATGAAACTCATCGTGACCCGAGGCGACAGTGAGAGGGGCTATGCCGCCAGCCCCTTGGCCCAGGCTCGACGCATTTTGCAAGGCAGTCCACCGGCCGCCTATCCGCTGGCCCATGCCGAGCAAGGCATTCATCTGTTTCCCTGCGCAACACGCCTGTCCGAACAACCTTTGCTCGCCGGCCTCAAGCATCTCAATCGCCTTGAGCAGGTGCTGGCCCGGGCCGAATGGAGCGACACCGAGCATGCCGACGGCTTGATGCTCGACACGTCCGGTCGGGTGATCGAGGGCGTCTTCAGCAACCTGTTCCTGGTGCGTGATGGCGTATTGTTCACGGCGGACCTTAGCCGTTGTGGTGTGGCCGGTGTGATGCGAGCGGAATTATTGTTTCAAGCCGAGTCGCAAGGCATCGCCACGAAAATCACCGATATCCGCCTCGAACAGCTGCACCAGGCCGACGAAGTCTTTGTCTGCAACAGCGTGTACGGCGTATGGCCGGTACGCGGATGCGGTTCGACGCGCTGGTCGGTTGGCCCGCTCACCCGTAAACTGCAGTCCCTTGCCCGTGCGCTATTGGATGCTTGATTCGTGAGACGTAAATTCTTGTTGCTGCTAGAGACCGGACTGGTTCTGGCGGGGCTGTTGTTGGGCGCTTCGGCCTGGAAAATTCATTCAGCTTTGCAGCAGCCGTTGAACATCGCCCAGGAAGAACTGCTCGACGTGCCCAACGGGACCACGCCGACCGGCACGTTCAATCGTCTCGAAGCTGATGGCCTGATAAAGGATGCTTTCTGGTTGCGGGTCTACTGGCGTTTCAATCTTGCCGGCCAGCCGTTGCATTCCGGTGAATACCGGATGACGCCGGGGATGACCATGGAAGGCCTGATCGGTGTTTGGAAGCGCGGCGAAGTGGTGCAGTACAGCGTGACGCTGGTAGAGGGTTGGAACTTCCGTCAGGTTCGCGCTGCGCTGGCCAAGGCTGAAAAGCTCGAGCAAACCGTTGCCGGCCTGAGCGACAGCCAGGTGATGGAGCGTCTTGGCCATTCCGGGGTATTTCCCGAGGGCCGGTTCTTTCCGGATACCTATCGATTCGTGCGCGGAACGTCGGACGTCGACCTGCTGAAAAAAGCCTACGATCGGCTGGAAGACGTGCTTGCCAGGGAGTGGGCGCAACGCGCCGCCGACATCCCTTACACTCAGCCCTACCAAGCACTGATCATGGCCTCCCTGATTGAAAAGGAAACCGGCGTGCCCCAGGAGCGCGACCAGATTGCCGGGGTATTCGTGCGCCGCCTGCGCCTGGGCATGCTGTTGCAGACCGATCCCACCGTGATCTACGGCTTGGGGGAGCGCTACACCGGTAAGCTCACCCGGGCCCATTTGAAAGAACCGAATCCCTACAACACGTACCTCGTTCCAGGCTTGCCGCCAACGCCCATTGCGATGGTCGGGCGTGAGGCGATTCATGCGGCATTGAACCCGGCCGACGGCAACAGCCTTTACTTCGTCGCGCGCGGCGATGGCAGCCATGTCTTTTCCGATGACCTGGAAACGCACAATAACGCGGTGCGCGAATATCAGCTCAAGCGCCGTGCCGACTACCGCTCCAGCCCGGCTCCAGCTGCGTCGGAAGATTCAGCGCCGATTCCCGCTGCATCGCCTGATACCGCGCCCGAAGCCGTGCCTCAGGTGCCGCCGCAGGAACCTGCCCCTGAACCGAACGCCAGCGAGCCGCCGAGCCCGCAATGACACTGAATTAAGGATCGCCCGTGACTGGCTTGTTTATAACGCTGGAAGGCCCCGAAGGCGCCGGCAAGAGCACCAACCGCGAATACTTGGCCGAACGCCTGCGGGCATCGGGCGTCGAGGTCGTGTTGACGCGTGAGCCGGGCGGTACGCCGTTGGCCGAGCGGATTCGCGAGGTCCTGCTGGCACCTGCCGACGAAGTCATGAACGCCGATACGGAACTGCTGTTGGTGTTCGCCGCCCGGGCGCAGCACCTGGCGGAAGTGATTCGCCCGGCGCTGGCCCGTGGTGCCGTGGTGCTGTGTGATCGGTTTACCGATTCGACCTACGCCTACCAGGGCGGAGGCCGAGGCTTGTCACTTGAGCGTATCGCTGCGCTGGAGTCTTTCGTCCAGGGCGACCTGCGACCCGACCTGACCCTTGTTTTCGACCTGCCGGTTGAAATCGGCCTGGCCCGCGCCAGTGCTCGCGGTCGCCTGGATCGCTTCGAGCTTGAAGGACAGGCGTTCTTCAATGCCGTGCGCAATGCTTTCCTGGGCCGCGCCAAGGCCGATCCTGCGCGTTACTTGTTGATCGACGCCGCTCAGCCGTTGACGCAAGTCCAGCAGTCATTGGACAGCTTGCTGCCGCGTTTGCTGGAGCGTACCCGTGGCTGAAGCCTATCCCTGGCAGGACGGCCTCTGGCAACAGTTGGCCGGTCGCTCGCAACACGCCCATGCCTATCTGTTGCACGGCCCGGTCGGTATCGGCAAGCGAGCCCTTGCCGAGCGCTTGATGGCCAGCTTGTTGTGCCAGGCTCCGACGGCCTTGGATGCCTGCGGTGAATGCAAATCGTGCATGCTGCTCAGGGCCGGCAGTCACCCTGACAACTATGTGTTGGAGCCGGAAGAGGCGGACAAGGCGATCAAGGTCGACCAGGTCCGCGACCTGGTCAGTTTCGTGGTCCAGACCGCGCAGATGGGCGGGCGCAAAGTGGTGTTGATCGAGCCGGTCGAGTCGATGAACATCAACGCCGCGAACGCGCTGCTCAAGAGCCTCGAAGAGCCTTCCGGCGATACGGTGCTGTTGCTGGTCAGCCACCAGCCTAGCCGTTTGCTACCGACCATCAAGAGTCGTTGCGTGCAGCAGGCCTGTCCGTTGCCCAGCGAGGCGATCAGCCTGCAATGGCTGGGCCAGGCGTTGCCCGGGAGCACCGATGAAGAACGTGTCGAACTGCTGACCCTGGCCGCCGGTTCACCGCTTGCCGCCGTCAGCCTCCAGGCCCAGGGCGTGCGGGAGCAGCGGGCGCTGGTGGTTGACGGCGTGAAGAAGCTGCTCAAGCAGCAACAATCTCCGACGCAACTGGCCGAGGGGTGGAACGCCATTCCCTTGCTGCTGTTGTTTGATTGGTTCTGCGACTGGTCGAGCCTGATCCTGCGTTATCAGCTCACCGAGGACGAGGCAGGCCTGGGGCTAGCCGACATGCGCAAGGTGATCCAATACCTGGCGCAAAAAAGCAGCCAGGACAAAATCTTGAACATTCAGGACTGGATCCTTGCCCAACGTCAGAAGGTGCTGAGCAAGGCCAACCTCAACCGCGTGTTGCTGCTGGAGGCACTGTTGGTGCAATGGGCGAGTTTGCCTGGTCGTAACTGACAGAGAGCGCCTAGACTCAGCTCAATTGCAGCGGAGATCAGCATGAACGAACCTGTCAGTCCCGGGCCACGCAATGGCATCTTGTCCCTGACCATCAAGGACAAGTCGGTGCTTTACGCCGCCTACATGCCCTTCATCAAGAACGGCGGCCTGTTCATTCCCACCAACAAGAATTATCGCTTGGGCGATGAGGTGTTCATGCTGTTGAGCCTGATGGACGAACCGGAGAAAATCCCGGTTGCCGGCAAGGTGATCTGGATGACGCCCAAAGGCGCCCAGGGCAATCGGGCCGCTGGCGTCGGCGTGCAATTCAATGAAGGCGACAACTCCGCCCGCAACCAGATCGAAACCCACCTGGCCGGAACCCTCAAGTCCGACCGTCCCACCCATACGATGTAGCCTGGCCTCTTATGCTTGTAGACTCTCATTGCCACCTCGATCGCCTCGATCTTGCCGCCCATGGCGGCTCCCTGGACGCTGCGCTGGATGCCGCACGCCAACGGGGTGTCGGCCACTTCCTGTGCATTGGCGTCAGCGCCGACAATGCGGCCGACGTCAAAGTCCTGGCTGAACGTTACGAAGACGTCGATTGCTCGGTTGGTATCCACCCGCTGGATGTTCAGCCCGGTGCTGCGCCGGCCCTGGACTGGCTGCTGCGTGAGCTGGACCATCCCCGGGTGGTCGCCATTGGCGAGACCGGCCTCGACTATCACTACGAGCCGGAAGCCGCCGACGTTCAACAGGCTTCGTTCCGTCTACACTTGGAGGCCGCGCAACAGACGGGCAAGCCAGTGATCATTCATACCCGCGGTGCCCGGGCTGATACCTTGGCCCTGCTGCAAGAGGCGGCATTGCCCCAGGCCGGTGTGCTGCACTGTTTCACCGAGGACTGGGAGATGGCCAAGGCCGCGCTGGACATGGGTTATTACATTTCCCTGTCCGGGATTGTCACGTTCCGCAATGCAGATGCCCTGCGCGATGTTGCAAGCAAGGTGCCGGCCGATCGCTTGCTGGTGGAAACGGACTCGCCTTACCTGGCTCCGATACCGTATCGCGGCAAGCCGAACCTTCCGCAATACGTACGGGAGGTGGCGGAGTTCCTGGCGATGTTGCGCGGCGAGTCCTACGAGCGTTTCGCCCAGCAGACCACGGAGAATTTCAAGCGCCTGTTTCCATTGGCCCATGTCCGTTCGGTGCGGGCTTGAATCGCAGGCAAAAAAAACCCGGGTTCTGGGGGGTGAATCCGGGTTAAGACCATTAGGAGTAAAACAAAGGCACGCGGTCCGTTGGTACCTTTATCGGCGCGTCACTTGGGGGAGATGTCGCGCCGACAGTTCAAGTATTGATCACTATGGCGACGCGTCCAGTTTGGCCGCTTTGGTTTTTAAACAAATTTGGAATACGTTCGCTTCGGATAAGTTCTCATTGCAACCCAAGCCTGCCAGTACGGTGCGGGTGGTGGCGTACATGGGGGAGTCGGGTTAGCACGGTTTTTAGAAGAACTGCCGCCAAGAGCGGATGATCCGTGCATTTTTGCGTAAGTTAGGCATAATACCCGGCTTCGAATTTTGACCCTTCAGACCTTTTTCTTATGCATAAAGAACCCCGTAAGGTCCGTGAGTTTCGTCGCCGCGAGCAGGAAATTCTCGACACCGCGCTCAAGTTGTTCCTCGACCAGGGCGAAGACAGCGTCACCGTCGAGATGATTGCGGATGCCGTGGGTATCGGCAAAGGCACGATTTATAAACACTTCAAATCAAAAGCGGAGATTTACCTGCGCTTGATGCTCGATTACGAGCGCGATTTGAACGAGCTGCTGCATTCGGCCGATGTGGACAAAGACAAGGAGGCCCTGTCCCGTGCCTACTTCGAGTTCCGCATGCGTGACCCCCAACGTTACCGCTTGTTCGACCGTCTCGAAGAGAAAGTGGTCAAGGGCAACCAGGTGCCGGAAATGGTCGAGGAACTGCACAAGATCCGTGCCTCGAATTTCGAACGCCTGACCCTGCTGATCAAGGGTCGGATCAGCGAAGGAAAGCTCGAAGACGTGCCGCCTTATTTCCACTACTGCGCTGCCTGGGCATTGGTGCACGGCGCGGTAGCGCTGTATCACTCGCCGTTCTGGAGCAATGTGTTGGAAGACCAGGAAGGCTTCTTCCAGTTTCTGATGGATATCGGCGTGCGCATGGGCAACAAGCGCAAGCGCGATACGGATACACCGAGCAGTTGAGGCATTCAGCTGTTTAATTGCGCCATGTCCGCTTACATGGCGTGGCGCCCCAGGAATATACTCGGGCTGGGGTCTTGCGGAAATTTGATTTCTAAGTCAAGTTTTGCGGGCCCGATTTTTCTTTCGCCGGAGTGATCCATGATCGTTGATCGTCAAGGCAGGCGTTTTCGCAATTTGCGGATCAGCCTGACTTCAGCCTGCAATTACGCCTGTACCTACTGCGTGCCTGATGGCAAGCGGCTGGTGGCTGCGCAGGATGAGCTGTCGGCCGAGGCGATGGCACGGGGCGTGGCTTACCTGATCGAAGCTGCCGGCATCGAGCGGTTGCGCATCACTGGGGGCGAGCCGCTGGTCAGTCCCAAGCTTGAGCGCTTCATGACGGCGGTCGGGCAGATGGGGCTGGACGACATCAGCCTGACCACCAACGGTCAACTGCTGGCAAAAAAGCTGCCTTTGCTGGTGAGTGCCGGCATCCGCCGAATCAACGTTTCCCTCGACACCCTCGATGCTGGCGCGTTTCGCAGCATCGCCCGGGGTGGCGACCTGGCGACCGTGCTGGACGGCATGGAGCAGGCCCGGGCCGCCGGGTTGAAGATCAAGGTCAACATGGTGCCGTTGCGCGGGCAGAACCTCGATCAGGTGATGCCGTTGCTGGAGTACTGCCTCGAGCGCGGCTATGAGTTGCGTTTCATCGAGCTGATGCGCATGGGCCACTTGGCCAAGGACTCGAATGCGTTCCTCCAGCAGTTCGTCAGCCTCCAGCAACTGCTGGGCCTGATTGGCGACCAATACGAATACCTGCAGGCCGATGCGCCGGTGGATGCCACCGCAGTGCGTTATGAGATTCCGGGGCTGGGACATTTCGGCGTGATCGCCAACGAAAGCGTGCCGTTCTGCCGTACCTGTTCGCGGCTGCGGTTGTCTTCGACGGGGTGGTTGCACGGCTGTCTGTCGTCGAGCAATCGGCACTTTGTCGGCGATCTGCTGGACAAACCCCGCCATCAGGCGCTGCCAGCGCTTCAGCGCTTGCTGGTCAAGGCACTGGGAGATAAGCAGGAAGTGGCATTCTCCGGCGGTGCAACCATCATGAAAATCATCGGCGGCTGATCGGGTATTCCAAGGCAATAAAATCCAGCCATCCTGCGAGCTGGCGCAAAAGCTGCATCCCGTGGCCATTCGCCGGTTTTCCGTCACCGGTCTTTGGAGGGTAGGATGCGTAGCCTGTTTTCGCTGCTGGCCGTTTTGGCGCTGGGTGGCTGCATGAATGTCAGCGACATGGGGGAGGGCGTTCGTTATCACATGAGCGATGCCGGCCTGTTGGACCATAGCGACAGTCGTCGCGTGAACAACCTGCGCATCCAGCCGGACTCCTTTATCTATATCGCCCAGGGGGCGTTCGCTCCGCCAGGCAGCGCCTATCCGCGTCCCAACGTCGTGGCCGAAGAAGCCTTCAACGGTTTCGTTGAATATTTCCCCATGGTTCGTCGCGCCCGGGTCCCCGAAGGGCTTGACCAGGCTATGGGCGAAGCGCGTGCCGCCGGCGCCCATTATTTGCTGTATACCCGATTCGCCAAGGCGGACAACCGCATCGGCACTACCGACGAATGGCTGGATGAAGAGGCCGTGGATCGTCTCGGCGTCGATACCGGCGTGATTCAGATCATGTTGATCGAGACCAGTACCCAGTATTTGATCGATACTGCACGTATCAAGAGCCGTGGCGGTTTGCTGACGTTGCACGACAAGCAGCCACAAGACCTCATCGCCGCGCCGCTGCGTGAGTATGCCCGCAGCCTGCTGGGGATGAGCGACGAATAAACAGAAGGAGTCACCATGAGCGGACCGCAAAAAGCCAATGACCTGTTGGGACAGATCCCCAAGACCAAAGGCCTGCCGCCGGTCCACTTGTGGAACCCCGACTTCTGCGGCGACATCGACATGCGCATCGCCCGTGACGGCACTTGGTACTACCTAGGGACGCCCATCGGACGCAAGCCGATGGTCAAGCTGTTCTCCACCATCATTCGCCGCGACGGCGATGATTACTTCCTGATCACTCCTGTGGAAAAAGTCGGCATCAAGGTGGACGACGCCCCGTTCGTGGCGGTGACCCTGGAAGTCGAAGGACAGGGAGAAGGGCAGTTGTTGCGCTTTACTACTAATGTCGATGAAGTCACCGAAGCTGGACCCGATCATCCGATGCGAGTGGTGATCGATCCCCAGACCCAGGAGCCCGCTCCGTACATCCACGTGCGCAGCAACCTCGAAGCGCTGATTCATCGCAACGTCTTCTATCAGTTGGTCGAGCTGGCGGTCAGCCGCGAGATCGACGGCCAGCGGTGGTTGGGTGTCTGGAGCGGCGGCGTGTTCTTTCCCATAGGCCTCGAACCCTGACCCTCAACCTTGGAGGGGGCAAAAATTCAAATTGACACTCAATCATATGATGATTAGCGTGGGCGCCTGATAAGAAAAGCCCACGGGGTGTTCATGTCCAGCAGTTTTCATGCGTCGACCGTCGATTGGCTGGGTGGCTGGATTGCCGCTGGCCAGGTCAAGCCTGGGCAAACCATCAAGGTCGAGGCCGACTTGGGCGAGCAGTTGGGCGTGAGTCGCACGGTCATTCGTGAGGCCATCAAGACCTTGGTCGCCAAGGGCATGCTGGAAGTGGGACCGAAAGTCGGCACGCGGGTATTGCCGGTGCGCCGTTGGAATCTGTTCGATCCCCAAGTAGTAGGCTGGCTGTCACGCAGTGGCCTGCCGGAAAATTTCGTCGACGACCTGTTGGACCTGCGCCGGACCATCGAACCGATGGCGGTCCGCTGGGCCTGCGAACGGGCGACGGCTGACCAGGTGCAGGCGATCCGCCTGGCCTATCATGCGCTGGAACGGGCGGTGGACAGTGGCGCTGATTACAACCGCGCCGATCAGTTCTTTCACGAGTGCATTCTCGCCGCCAGCCACAATCAATTCATCGAACAAATGGTCCCGGCCCTTGGCGCGCTGCTGGCGGTCTCGTTCGAAGTGTCGGCCGCCGATCCGGACGAACTGCGCCGCACCTTGCCGATTCACAAGGAAATCGCCGACGCCATCGCCGCCCGTGACGCGGCGCGAGGCGTCTGGGCCTGCATGACCTTGATCGATAATGCAGACTTGGCCATCAAGCGGTTTTACCCTGATGTCATGGCCGGTCGGACAGACAACGCCGGGAAAGCCGGGGACAGGAGGTTTCAATGAAGTGGACGGCGCTCACGGAGCATCGGGCAAAGTTGGGCGAGGGGCCGTTCTGGGATGAGGCGACCCAGGCGCTGTATTGGGTCGATATCGCCGGCAGGCAGGCGCTGCGGTTGATTGGCGAGAACGTCCAGATCTGGCAAATGCCTGAGCATGTCTCGGCTTTTATCCCGACGCAGACCGGCGATGCGTTGGTGACGCTGAGCAGCGGTGTCTATCGACTGGACCTGGATTCGCCAGGGCTGGAACCGCGCCTGAAGCTGTTGTGCATGGCCGATCCCCAGCCGGGCAACCGCGCCAACGAAGCCCGTTGTGATCCGCTGGGCCAGCTCTGGCTAGGCACCATGCAGAACAATATTGGTGAAAACGGCGAAGACCTGCCCATCGAACGACGGTCCGGCGGCCTGTTCCGTGTCGGGGCAGACGGTCGGGTAATGCCGCTGCTGCGCGGGCTGGGGATTCCCAATACGTTGTTGTGGAGTCCCGATGGCACGACGGTGTATTTTGGCGAGAGCCTGGATGGGACGCTGTACCGGCACTTCATCTATCCCGATGGACAGTTGGCGCCCGCCGAAGTCTGGTTCGGGCCCCATTCGCGTGGTGGGCCGGACGGTTCGGCGATGGATGCGCGAGGCTATATCTGGAACGCGCGCTGGGACGGCAGTTGCTTGTTGCGGTTGCATCCGGACGGCCATGTCGATCGGGTGATCGAACTGCCGGTCAGTCGCCCCACCAGTTGCGTATTTGGTGGTAAAGACCTCAAGACGTTGTACATCACCAGTGCAGAGAGCCCCCTAGGCCATCCCCTTGACGGTGCGGTGCTGTCGATACGTGTCGATGTGCCGGGCGTGGCTTGCACACGGTTTGCTGGCTGAATCCCAAAATATGGGATGTAAATATATATATTGAGATTATTTGGCAGTCGGGTT
This sequence comes from Pseudomonas sp. SWRI154, assembly GCF_014268645.1. NCBI lineage: Bacteria > Pseudomonadati > Pseudomonadota > Gammaproteobacteria > Pseudomonadales > Pseudomonadaceae > Pseudomonas > Pseudomonas sp. SWRI154. The sequence goes on along the minus strand of NZ_JABWQW010000010.1, from coordinate 82,278 downwards.
TATAGTCGGCTCCATCAGCAATACGCACTCACACTTAAAAAAACAAAACAGGTGAAGTGATGCATCGATCTTTCCCCGAACGCCCCGGCGGCGTTCGCGAGTCACTGTCAATTTCTCAGCCTCTTGGCCGGTCATCCGTGGGTGTCCGGTTTTTGTCGTGCCTTCGCACTGGAGCCCAGGCCCATGGCTGAAGCGCTGCGCTTGCCGCCAATGCCGGAGCCTGTGAAAGGCGAACGGCTGAAAGACAAGGTCGTGCTGCTGACCGGCGCTGCCCAAGGCATTGGCGAGGCGATCGTTGCGGCATTTGCTTGCCAGCAGGCGCGGCTGGTGATCAGTGACATCCAGGCAGAAAAAGTCGAGGCTGTCGCCGCCCATTGGCGTGGCCAGGGCGCGGACGTGCAAGCGCTCAGAGTCGACGTTTCGAACCAGCAGGATCTGCACGCCATGGCCCGTCGCGCCGTTGAACTGCATGGTCGCATCGACGTGCTGGTGAATTGCGCCGGGGTCAATGTGTTTCGCGACCCCCTGGAAATGACCGAGGAAGACTGGCGCCGCTGCTTTGCCATCGACTTGGATGGCGCTTGGTACGGTTGCAAGGCGGTGCTGCCGCAAATGATCGAGCAAGGCGTGGGCAGCATTATCAACATCGCGTCGACCCATTCGTCGCACATCATCCCCGGATGTTTTCCGTACCCGGTGGCTAAGCACGGCCTGCTCGGTCTTACCCGCGCCCTGGGCATCGAATATGCGCCCAAGGGTGTGCGCGTAAATGCCATTGCGCCGGGATACATCGAGACTCAATTGAATGTCGATTACTGGAACGGTTTCGCCGATCCTCATGCCGAACGCCAGCGTGCGCTGGATCTGCACCCGCCTCGGCGCATCGGCCAGCCGCTCGAAGTGGCAATGACGGCGGTGTTCCTGGGCAGTGACGAAGCCCCTTTTATCAATGCTTCATGCATCACCATCGATGGTGGACGTTCGGTCATGTACCACGACTGAATATTCTTGGGTTGCGGTGGGAAACTTCGCCTGTAATCCAATCATCATACGATATGACTATTTAGACCTATGCTGTGCAGTAACACGATTTGACCGGCCAGCCTGCGCGGTTCCACCAAAGTGGAGCAGATCCCTGGACGTTTTGGCTTTCAATAAAAAAAACAAGGAGTCAGCTATGAAACATCGTCGTGGGATCCGTTCCCTGTGTCGCGCCGCCCTGGCGGTTACCGCGGTCAGTCTCAGCAGCCACTTGTTGGCGGCCGATGCGGTGAAAATTGGTTTCCTGGTCAAGCAGGCCGAGGAACCCTGGTTCCAGACCGAGTGGGCGTTTGCCGAGAAGGCGGCCAAGGACAAAGGCTTCCAGTTGATCAAGATTGCCGTGCCCGATGGCGAGAAAACCCTCTCGGCCATCGACAGCCTCGCCGCCAACGGCGCCAAGGGCTTCGTGATCTGCCCGCCAGACGTGTCCCTCGGCCCGGCCATCATGGCCAAGGCCAAGCTCAACGATCTGAAGGTGATTGCCGTCGATGATCGTTTCGTCGACGCCAACGGCAAATTCATGGAAGACGTGCCGTACCTGGGCATGGCCGCCTTCGAGGTGGGCCAGAAGCAGGGCGCCGCGATGGCTGCTGAAGCGAAAAAACGCAACTGGGATTGGAAAGACACCTACGCGGTGATCAACACCTTCAACGAGCTGGACACCGGCAAGAAGCGCACTGACGGTTCGGTCGATGCCCTGAAGAAAGCCGGGATGCCGGAAGACCATATCCTGTATTCGGCGCTGAAGACCCTCGACGTTCCCGGCAGCATGGATTCCACCAACTCGGCGCTGGTGAAGCTGCCAAGTGCCGCGAAGAACCTGATCATCGGCGGCATGAACGACAACACCGTGCTGGGCGGCGTGCGCGCCACCGAAGCCGCTGGGTTCAAGGCGGCCAATGTGATCGGCATCGGTATCAACGGCACCGACGCCATCGGTGAGTTGAAGAAACCAAACAGTGGCTTCTTCGGTTCGATGCTGCCAAGCCCGCACATCGAAGGCTACAAGACTGCCGAGATGATGTACGAGTGGATCACCACCGGCAAGGAGCCGCCGAAGTACACCGCCATGGACGAGGTGACGCTGATCACCCGGGAGAACTTCAAGCAGGAGCTGGAAAAAATCGGCCTGTGGAACTGACGGTCGGTTGATTCAAAAGCGGCTCTGGTCACAGGCGTGACCGGGCCGCTTGATCTCTGTAAGTTCGAGGTGGTTATGCAAGCGCAAACAGCGACACGGCAACACAACATCGGCGGCAGCTTGCGATTCAACGGGATCGGTAAGTCCTTTCCCGGCGTACAGGCGCTGGCCAATATCAGTTTCGTCGCCCATCCGGGGCAAGTTCATGCCTTGATGGGCGAAAATGGCGCGGGCAAATCCACGCTGCTTAAAATCCTCGGTGGCGCCTACATTCCGAGCAGCGGCGACTTGCAGATCGGCGAACAGACGATGGCCTTCAAAGGCACCGCCGACAGCATCGCCAGCGGTGTTGCGGTGATTCACCAGGAATTGCACCTGGTGCCGGAAATGACTGTCGCCGAAAACCTGTTCCTTGGTCACTTGCCGGCGCGTTTCGGCCTGGTCAATCGCGGTGTGCTGCGCCAGCAGGCGCTGACGCTGCTCAAAGGCCTGGCCGACGAAATCGACCCCCAGGAAAAGGTCGGGCGCCTGTCTCTCGGCCAACGGCAGTTGGTAGAAATTGCCAAGGCCTTGTCCCGTGGCGCCCACGTCATTGCCTTCGACGAACCCACCAGCAGCCTGTCGGCCCGGGAAATAGACCGTTTGATGGCAATCATCGCCCGCCTGCGGGACGAGGGCAAAGTGGTGCTGTACGTCAGTCACCGCATGGAAGAGGTGTTCCGTATCTGCGATGCGGTGACAGTGTTCAAGGACGGTCGTTATGTCCGGACCTTCGAGAACATGAGCGAGCTGACCCACGATCAACTGGTCACGTGCATGGTCGGTCGCGATATCCAGGACATCTATGACTACCGTCCTCGTGAGCGCGGCGATGTCGCGCTGCAAGTAAAGGGCCTGTTGGGGCCGGGCTTGCGCGAACCGGTGAGTTTCCAGGTGCACAAAGGCGAAATCCTCGGCTTGTTTGGGCTTGTCGGTGCCGGTCGTACCGAGTTGCTGCGTTTGCTCAGTGGCCTGGAGCGTCAGAGCGAGGGCAGTCTCGTGTTGCACGGCAAGGATCTGAAACTGCGTTCCCCGCGCGATGCCATTGCCGCTGGCGTGCTGCTTTGCCCGGAAGACCGTAAAAAGGAAGGCATCATCCCGTTGGGCAGCGTGGGCGAAAATATCAACATCAGCGCGCGCCCGGCTCATTCAACGCTCGGTTGCCTGTTGCGTGGCGATTGGGAGCGGGGCAACGCCGACAAGCAGATCAAGGCGCTGAAGGTGAAGACACCGTCGGCGGGCCAGAAGATCATGTACTTGTCCGGCGGCAACCAGCAGAAGGCGATCCTCGGACGCTGGCTGTCCATGCCGATGAAAGTCTTGCTGCTGGACGAGCCGACACGCGGCATCGACATCGGCGCCAAGGCTGAGATCTACCAGATCATCCACAACCTGGCGGCCGATGGCATCGCGGTGATTGTGGTGTCCAGCGACCTGATGGAAGTGATGGGCATTTCCGACCGGATCCTGGTGCTCTGCGAAGGGGCCATGCGTGGCGAGCTGCTGCGTGACCAGGCCAACGAATCCAACCTGCTGCAACTGGCGCTGCCGCGCCAACGCGTTGCCGACGCGGCGAACTGAGAGGTAATCATGACCATTCAAAACAATGCACTGCCAACGGCACGCAAACCCCTGGACCTGCGCCGCTTCCTCGACGACTGGGTCATGCTGTTGGCGGCCATCGGTATCTTCGTGCTCTGCACCCTGATGATCGACAACTTCCTGTCACCGCTGAACATGCGTGGCCTGGGCCTGGCGATTTCCACCACCGGCATCGCCGCGTGCACCATGCTTTATTGCCTGGCGTCCGGGCACTTCGACTTATCGGTCGGTTCGGTGATTGCCTGTGCTGGTGTGGTCGCGGCGGTGGTGATGCGCGACACCAACAGCGTGTTCCTGGGCGTGAGCGCGGCGCTGGTGATGGGGCTGATCGTCGGTCTGATCAACGGCATCGTGATTGCCAAACTGCGGGTCAATGCGTTGATCACGACGCTGGCGACCATGCAGATCGTTCGCGGCCTGGCCTACATCTTCGCCAACGGCAAAGCGGTGGGCGTGTCCCAGGAATCGTTCTTCGTCTTCGGCAACGGCCAGATGTTCGGCGTGCCGGTACCGATCCTGATTACCATCGCCTGCTTCCTGTTCTTCGGCTGGCTGTTGAACTACACCACCTACGGTCGCAATACCATGGCCATCGGCGGCAATCAGGAAGCGGCCTTGCTGGCGGGGGTGAATGTTGATCGTACCAAGATCATCATCTTCGCCGTTCACGGTGTCATTGGCGCGCTGGCCGGGGTAATCCTGGCGTCGCGCATGACTTCGGGCCAGCCGATGATCGGCCAGGGCTTTGAACTGACGGTGATCTCGGCTTGCGTGCTGGGTGGGGTTTCATTGAGTGGTGGCATCGGCATGATTCGCCACGTCATCGCGGGTGTCCTGATCCTGGCGATCATCGAGAACGCGATGAACCTGAAGAACATCGATACCTTCTACCAATACGTCATTCGCGGCTCGATCCTGCTGCTGGCGGTGGTGATCGACCGGTTGAAGCAACGCTGAGAGCCCTGCGCGGCAGGCCTGCTCGATGGCGTCGTCCTTGACGCCATTGTTCATCCCGCTTTGCGCAACGCTTCGACCAACTCTTGCTTGCGCATCTTCGAACGCCCGGGAATATTTTTTGCCCGGGCTTCTTTCATCAGGTTATCCACGGTCTGGGCCTCATGGGAGGCTTTGCTCGTGCGCGGATGTCCCTCGCGGGTCTTGGCGGCACGGCGGGCCGATTCCTTGCGGTCGGATTGCTTCTCTTCGGTGGGCTTTTTCTTCCCGCTTCCGCCGGAGCGCTCGCCACCGCCCGATTGTTTGTTGACCGTGGCCCAAGCTCGAGCCTCGGCTTCGTTCGCCGACACACCTTTGTGCTCATAGCTTTCTTCGATGTGCTCGGCCTTGCGCTTTTGCTTGTCGGTGTATTTTTCTTTGCTTCCACGAGGCATGAAATGTTCCTCCTCTGTGTGTGGGCAGAGCCCTCCGCGAGCCGGATTACTGGCTCGCGCCACCTTCCGAGCCAGAGCCGCCGGTGGTGGTTTTCGAACCCACGCCGGTGTCGGCATTGTCGGGGGCTGTAGAGTCTGGGGTATTCAATCCGCCCTGGCGGCCGGCGTCATTACCCTGGACCCTTGGATCGGTGCCAGTGGCGGGCGGTTGGCCATTGTTCAGGGTGCCACCGGTGCCGTCAGTGTTCAGCTTGGGCAAGCCTTGCGTGGCGGGCGAATTCGGAGCCTGCACCGGGTCGGTCGGCCCGGTACCAGAGGTCGACGCTGCCAAAGCTGCCGAAGACAGCAGTGCAGCGAATGTGATCGCAGTCAGCCTTGAATAAATCATGGTGTCGCCTCCATTTTTGGAATGCTTGCCTGATTTTTGGCCGCGCTGGAGCGAGGTTGGTGCCTCGTCGGCGACGAATGGCACACGGAAAGCCCCGTCCAGAAGATGTGACGAGCGCCGCGTAGCGGCTTAGTATGGCGCTTTCAATTGGCTACAAGGCCCGTTCATGTCGATCGAGATCCGTCCCGCGCAACCTAGCGATGCGCCTCAAATCCTTGCCTTCATCACTGAGCTTGCCGATTACGAGAAAGCCCGCCACGAAGTCATCGCCAGTGTGGCCGATATCGAGCGCAGCCTGTTCAGCGAAGGTGCAACCGCCCACGGCTTGATCTGCCTGCGTGATGGCGTGCCCATCGGTTTTGCGGTGTTCTTCTTCAGTTATTCCACGTGGCTGGGCAGCAACTGCCTGTACCTCGAAGACCTGTACATCACTCCCGAACAGCGTGGTGGCGGGGCGGGCAAGACGTTGCTGCGGCACTTGGCGAAGATCGCCTGTGACAATGATTGCGGTCGCTTCGAATGGAGCGTGCTGGACTGGAACACGCCGGCCATCGAGTTCTACAAGTCCCTCGGTGCGCAACCACAGGAGGAGTGGGTGCGCTATCGAATGGACGGTAAAGTGCTCCGGGATTTTGCCAACGGCAACTGATTTTATGCGTATGCGCTGGACGCATACTCGGCAAATCCGCGGCGTTGTTCGAGCCGCTTGCAATAGGCGGCCACCGCAGGATAGTCCGGACGCTCCATGGGCGCCTGGCGCCAGCGATGCGCGGACAGGCCGATAAGCACGTCCGCCAGGGAGAAATCCGCACCGGCCACGTAGGCGTCGGTGCGGTTCAACTGCTGTTCCAGCAAACCCATCTTCTCGTTCCAGCCTTTGACGCCGGCGGCGATGAGCTGTGGGGCCTGGAAGTCCGGATTCTTGCGCACCAGGGCGTGAAAGGCGTAGCCCCATGACGGGTTGAGCTCCGTGGCTTGCCAGTCCATCCACTGTTCTACACGCGCCCGTGCGGCAGGCTCGATGGGAAGCAGATCACTGCGCCCATGTTTGCCGACCAAGTAGCGGCAAATGGTATTCGACTCCCAGAGCACGCCGTTCTCGTCAATGATCACCGGCACCTGGGCGTTGGGGTTGAGCGCCAGGAAGGCCGGGTCATGGGTCGAGGCAAAGCCGATGCCCCAGTCTTCGCGTTCGTAGGAAAGGTCCAGTTCCTGACAGGTCCACAGCACTTTTCTGACGTTGATCGAGGAGGTGCGGCCGAGGATTTTCAGCTGTTGTCCCATTATTTTTCCCTGAGTCGTTTGGCGTCCGGTCAGAAAACGTAGCAGGGTCTTGGCCGGATGGCGATTGGCTTTATGGTTGGCTTGTTAAGTCCCAATATATGGGAGTGATATTTATATATTGAGATTTTGTCCCGCCCAGGTTTATAGTCCGTCTCACTCACTGCCAAAAAACAGAACAGGTGAAGCGGATGCAGGCGCAATTGATCGCGCTCGATTGGGGGACCACCTCCTTACGGGCTTACAAACTCGCAGCCGGTGGCGAGGTGCTCGAGCAGCGTGCGCTGTCGTCGGGGATCATGCAGTTGCCGTCCGGGCCGCGAACCGTGGCCGGCCGGGTCTGCATCGACGGTTTTGAACTGGCCTTCGACGAGGCCTGCGGCGACTGGCTCGACGCCCAGCCTGGCTTGCCTGTGATTGCCTGCGGCATGGTCGGCAGCGCCCAGGGCTGGCGCGAAGCGCCTTACTGCGACACGCCTGCAAACGTCGCCAACCTCGGACATTCCCTACAAACCGTTCGCTGCCTTCGCGGTGTCAACGTGCACATCGTGCCTGGCGTGATCCAGCGTTCACGCTTGCCCAATGTCATGCGTGGCGAAGAAACCCAAGTGCTTGGCGCCTTGCACAGCCTGCCGAACGAAGCGGTGCTGATCGGCCTGCCGGGGAGCCACTCGAAGTGGGTGGAAGTCACCGATGGCTGCATTGTGCGTTTCGACACGTTCATGACCGGTGAAATCTTCGCCGTGCTCAGCGACCACAGCATCCTCGGCCGTACCCAGCAGCGGGGCGCGGCGTTCGATGGCCTGGCCTTCGATCGCGGCGTGCAGGTGGCGCTGTCGGCGGAGGGGCAGATCGGCCCGTTGTCCACCGTATTCAGCGCCCGCAGCCTGGGGCTGACCGGTGAACTCGGCGCCAGTGCACAAGCCGATTATCTCTCCGGCCTGTTGATCGGCCATGAGCTGACAGCCCTGGCCGCGGCGCAACGCCAACGACGCAACAGCGTGCATCTGCCGACGGTGGTGTTGATCGGCAACTCTCAACTCTGTGCCCGTTATCAACGGGCCCTCGACGCCTGCGGTTTCGCCCGGGTGACCTTGGCCGAACAGGCCACCGAGCGTGGCTTGTGGCAACTGGCTGTAGCGGCCGGGCTGCTCGACGCCACCCCATCGCGTTAAACCTGACTGGAGGTCTGACATGCTCACACAAGCACTGGCGCACAACGGGCTGATTGCGATTCTGCGCGGCCTGCGTCCCGAGGAGGCCGCCGCTATAGGCGAGGTCCTTTATAGCGCCGGATTTCGCGTCATCGAAGTACCGCTCAATTCCCCTGAGCCGTACGAAAGTATCCGCATCCTGCGCAGCACCCTGCCGGCCGATTGCCTGATCGGTGCAGGGACCGTGCTCACAGCGGAACAGGTCGAGCAGGTAAAAGCTGCTGGCGGCCAAGTCATCGTCATGCCCCACAGCGACCCGACGGTGCTGCGTGCGGCGAAAGCGGCGGGCTTGTACCTATCGCCCGGCGTCGCCACGCCCACCGAAGCCTTTGCCGCGCTGGCCGAAGGCGCTCACGTGCTGAAGATGTTCCCGGCCGAGCAAATGGGCCCGGCGGTGGTCAAGGCCTGGCTCGCGGTGCTGCCGGCCGGGACGGTGCTGGTGCCGGTGGGTGGGATCACGCCGGACAACATGGCGGTGTTCGTCGAAGCCGGCGTCAAGGGTTTCGGCCTCGGTTCCGGGCTGTTCAAGCCGGGCCTGACAGCGGATGAAGTGGCGGTACGCGCCAAGGCCTATGTGGCCGCATGGAATGCCTTGAACTGAAGACTTTTCCAGCGCCCCGCGCGCTGCATCTGACAAGAGAGACAACAAGATGAAAATCACCAAGCTGACCACGTTTATCGTTCCGCCGCGCTGGTGCTTCCTCAAGGTCGAGACCGACGAGGGCGTGACCGGTTGGGGCGAGCCCGTGGTCGAAGGCCGTGCCCACACGGTGGCGGCTGCCGTCGAGGAATTGTCCGACTACCTGATCGGCAAAGACCCACGCAACATCGAAGACATCTGGACCGTGCTCTATCGCGGCGGCTTCTACCGTGGCGGCGCCATCCACATGAGCGCCCTGGCCGGTATCGACCAGGCGTTGTGGGACATCAAGGGCAAGGCCCTGGGCGTGTCGGTCAGCGACTTGCTGGGTGGCCAGGTGCGGGACAAGATCCGTGTGTATTCGTGGATCGGCGGCGATCGTCCGGCGGACACTGCGCGAGCGGCGAAAGAGGCGGTGTCGCGGGGCTTCACAGCGGTGAAGATGAACGGCACCGAAGAGCTGCAGTTTCTCGACACCTTCGAGAAGGTCGACCTGGCCCTGGCCAATGTGGCGGCAGTGCGCGATGCAGTCGGGCCGAACGTCGGCATTGGCGTGGACTTCCACGGCCGCGTGCACAAGCCGATGGCCAAGGTGCTGATGAAGGAGCTCGACCCTTACAAGTTGATGTTCATCGAAGAGCCGGTGCTCAGCGAAAACTACGAGGCGCTCAAGGAATTGGCGCCGCTGACCAGCACCCCGATTGCCCTGGGCGAGCGGCTGTTCTCGCGTTGGGATTTCAAGCGCGTGCTCAGCGAAGGCTACGTGGACATTATCCAGCCGGATGCCTCCCACGCCGGCGGCATCACCGAAACCCGCAAGATCGCCAACATGGCCGAGGCCTACGACGTGGCGCTGGCGCTGCACTGCCCGCTGGGCCCCATTGCCCTGGCGGCGTGCCTGCAACTGGATGCGGTCTGCTACAACGCGTTCATCCAGGAGCAGAGCCTGGGTATTCACTACAACGAAAGCAACGACCTGCTGGATTACATCAAGGATCCGCAGGTGTTCGACTACGACAAGGGCTTCGTGAAAATCCCCAATGGTCCGGGCCTGGGCATCGAGATCAACGAGGAATATGTGATTGAGCGCGCGGCCATCGGCCACCGCTGGCGCAACCCGATCTGGCGCCATGCCGATGGCAGTTTTGCCGAGTGGTGAGTGCCTAGACGCCCCACATTCCATGTGGCGAGGGAGCTTGCTCCCGCTCGACTGCGCAGCGGTCGCAAAAATATTGACCAACGAACCCAGGGGCTGCTGCGCCCGAGGCGTCGGGCCGGCCCAGCGGGAGCAAGCTCCCTCGCCACGGCGGTTGACGTAGCCGCTCATAAGTTTCGCCCTCGATAAACATAAAAAGAGGCACCTCACATGCAAGCGCACACCCTGAACGCGCAGGCGTCGTTGGTGACGCCCAGCCGCAAGCGTTTTTTCATCATGGTCCTGCTGTTCATCACCGTGGTGATCAATTACCTGGACCGCAGCAACCTCTCGATTGCCGCCCCTGCAATGACCAGTGAGCTGGGTATTGATCCGATTCATGTCGGGCTGATTTTCTCGGCGTTCGGCTGGACCTACGCCGCCATGCAGATCCCCGGTGGCTGGTTGGTGGACCGGGTGCCGCCACGCATCCTCTATAGCGTGGCGCTGTTGCTGTGGTCGGTGGCCACAGTGATGCTGGGGTTCGTCTCCAGCTTCATCGCCTTGTTCGTGCTGCGCATGGCCGTCGGCGCCCTGGAAGCGCCGGCTTACCCGATCAACAGCCGCGTAGTGACGACCTGGTTTCCCGAGCGCGAGCGGGCCACGGCGATAGGTTTCTATACCTCTGGACAGTTCGTCGGGCTGGCATTCCTGACGCCGGTCCTGGCGTGGCTGCAACACGCCTTCGGTTGGCACATGGTCTTTGTCGCTACGGGCGCGGTGGGCATTCTCTGGGCGGTAATCTGGTACGCGGTGTATCGCGAGCCACGGGATTTCAAAGGCGCCAACGCCGCCGAAATCGAACTGATCCGCGAAGGCGGCGGGCTGGTGGATATCCAGGCCGAGACCGCCAAAGTGAAGGCGACATTCAGCTGGTCCGACCTGGGAATCGTCCTGACCCAACGCAAGTTGTGGGGCATTTACCTGGGGCAGTTCTGCCTCAACTCCACGCTATGGTTTTTCCTGACGTGGTTTCCGACCTACCTGGTGAAATATCGCGGCATGGACTTCATCAAGTCTGGCCTGCTGGCGTCGCTGCCGTTCCTCGCGGCATTTGTCGGCGTGCTGTGTTCCGGGTTCTTCTCCGACTGGCTGATTCGCCGCGGCGCCAGCGTGGGGTTTGCGCGCAAGCTACCGATCATTGGCGGGCTGCTGATCTCCACCTCAATCATCGGTGCCAACTTCGTCGAGTCAACGCCGCTGGTGATCGCGTTCCTGGCCCTGGCGTTCTTCGGCAATGGCCTGGCGTCGATCACTTGGTCGCTGGTTTCCACCCTGGCGCCGGCGCGGCTGCTCGGACTGACCGGCGGGGTGTTCAATTTCATCGGCAACCTGGCGGCCATCGCGACGCCGATCGTCATTGGCTTCCTGGCGAGCGGCGATTCGTTTGCCCCGGCCATTACTTATATCGCTGTCCTGGCATTGGCTGGCGCGCTTTCCTACATACTGCTGGTGGGGAAAGTCGAGCGCATCGAGTTGTAGTCCCGTGGGGCGGGCGACCATAATGCCGCCCGTTCCCTCGCTCATTGTGAAAGGCCGGATATGCAAGACGCCCCAAGAAATACCAAGGACGCAGCGCCCACGGGCACGCAGACATTGCTGCGTGGCCTGGGTGTGGTCCAGGCGGTCGCCAGCGGCGCCCGCGACTTGAAGGAAATCGCCCGGCTGATCGGTACCACGCGCAGCACCACTCATCGCCTGGCCAGTTGCCTGGTGGACGAGCGTTACCTGCGCGTGGTGCCGCAAGTGGGCTACCTGCTTGGGCCGAAGTTGATTGAATTGGGTTTTCAGGCGCGGGAAGAGTTGCCGCTGGTGAGCCTGGCGGGGCCTTACCTGGATGAACTGTCGGCGCTTACCGGGGACACCGTCCACCTGGCGATTCGCGAGGGCGACGAGGTCTTGTACCTGCTGAAGAATCCCGGACGCAATGGCCCGGAAATGCGCTCGCGCGTCGGCCATCGCATGCCACTGGCGCGCACCGGCATCGGCAAGGCGCTGATGCTCGATGACCCGCAGGAACAATGGAAGCGGCTGTATGAAATCAGCTTGCCGGCGGGTGGGAAGAATCAGTTCTGGCCACAGCATCAGGAGCAATCCTGGGAGCAGTTCCAGCAGCGAATGGTGGAATACGTGGCGGGGGGCTATGCCTTCGACCTGGAGGACAACGAACCGTCGATTCGCTGTGTAGCGGCGCCGATTCGTGACGCCGGCAAGCGCATCGTCGCCGGTATCAGCATCGCCAGCACCGTGCCGTACATGCCGCTGGAAAAGATGGCCGAGCTGATTCCCCTGGTTAAAGGAGTCACAGCCCGGCTGTCGGCGGAACTGGGCGCCAAGGTTTGACGAACGTCAGGCCTTGAGTGTCGCCATGTCGATAACGAAGCGGTACTTCACATCCCCGGCGATCATGCGGCTGTAGGCTTCGTTGATCTGGCGGATGTCGAGCATTTCAATGTCGCAACTGATGTTGTGCTCGGCGCAGAAATCGAGCATTTCCTGGGTTTCTGCGATACCGCCGATCAGCGAGCCGGCCAGCACTCGGCGACCCATGATCAGTTTTGCCGCGTGTACCGGCGGGTCGACCGGCTCGACCAGGCCCATGATGATGTGCACTCCGTCGAAATGCAGCGTGTCGAGGTAGGGGTTGAGGTCGTGCTGCACCGGAATGGTGTCCAGCAGGAAGTTGAAACGTCCGGCGGCAGCCGCCATCTGTTCGGCGTCGGTGGACACGATTACGTGGTCCGCGCCTTGGCGACGGGCTTCTTCGGCCTTGCTCGCCGAGCGGGTGAACAACGTCACTTCTGCGCCCATGGCCTTGGCGAACTTGATGCCCATGTGACCCAGGCCGCCCATGCCCAGCACGCCGACCTTGTCGCCAGCCTTGACGCCGTAGTGCTTGAGGGGCGAATAAGTAGTGATGCCGGCACAGAGAAGCGGTGCGGCGCTGGCCGGGTCGAGTGTCTGCGGTATGCGCAGCACAAAGTGCTCGCTGACCACGATGCTGTCGGAATAGCCGCCCATGGTGTGGCCGCCGCTGACGCGGTCCGGGCTGGCGTAGGTCTGGGTCATGCCTTCGAAACAGTATTGCTCCAAGTCAGCCCGGCACGCTTCGCACTCACGGCAGGAGTCGACCATGCAGCCTACACCGACCAAGTCGCCGACTTTGTGATGGGTGACATTCGCACCGACGGCGGTGACTTTTCCGATGATTTCATGGCCGGGCATCAGCGGATAAACGGCAATGCCCCATTCATTGCGGGCCTGGTGGATGTCGGAGTGACAGACCCCGCAGTAGAGAATATCGATCGCCACATCGTCGGCTCGCGGGCTGCGACGCTCGAACTTCATGGGGGCGAGGGGCGTGGTGGCCGATTGGGCGGCATATCCGATAGCTGTGTACATGATGGACCTCGCTAAGCAGTGAACGGTGAGGGAATCCATTCTGGGAGGCATGGCGACCGGCGGCGATGGCGATTCCTCCGCCTGTCATGCCTAATCCTCCGGTCTTGACCAGGATTTGATCTTCTGTGGCGTCAGACCTGCGATGATGTTTTCATGCCATTTTCCGTGAAGTTTTCGCCTATGCTGTTGACCCGCCATCTTGATGCCAATGCCACGCTGGTTTCACTGATAGAACCCTTGGCGACCCGTGACGGTTTCGTCCCTACACCATTGCCCGGCGTGCATGCGCTGCGCGCCAGCCAGGACGTCGCCCGTGGCCCACAGCTTTATGAGCCGAGCCTGGTGATTATTGCCCAGGGCAGCAAACTGGCGTACCTGGGGCCTCGCACGATGGAATATGGCGCCGGGCATTATCTGATCCAGGCCTTGCCGGTGCCGTTCGAATGCGAGACCTACGCCATGCCCAATGCTCCGCTGCTTGGGGTTTCCGTTGCGATCGATCGGGCGATGTTGGGGGAGTTGGTGCTGGCCATGGGGCTGATGCCGGGTCGGAGCCTGCCGCCGCAGACGCCTGAATCTATGACCTGCGCAGTGCTCGATGACGCCATGCGTGGGTGTGTCGAACGCTTGTTGCGCTGCCTGCACGATCCGCTGGAATGCCAGGTCATGGGCCAGGCACGGTTGCGGGAGTTGTTGTTCGTCGTGTTGCGCGGTCCCCAGGCCGATGTGCTGCGGGCGCTGGTGGAGCAGCAAGGCCAGTTCGCCCGGATTGCCGCGGCCCTGAGCCATTTGCATGCACACTTCACCGAGCCGCTGAACGTCGAGACCTTGGCCAGTTGCGCGAACATGAGCGCATCGACCTTCCATGAGCATTTCAAGCGCAGCACCTTGTTGTCTCCGGTGCAGTACCTCAAGCGGTTGCGCCTGCTCAAGGCCCAGCGACTGCTGCTCATCGAAGGTATGGGCGTGGCCCAGGTGGCGCATCACGTGGGGTATCAGAGCCCGTCGCAATTCAGTCGCGAGTACAAGCGCTACTTCGAGCGTAATCCTGGGGAAGAGCGGGCAGCCTGATCCTCTGACCGAAGCGGCGCCCCCTTAAATGTGGGCAAACAAAAAGGCCCCCATTGCGGGAGCCTCGATGTTCAGCGTGTCGGCTTACATGTTCGGGTAAGTCGGACCGCCGGCGCCTTCCGGCGATACCCAGGTGATGTTCTGTGCTGGGTCCTTGATGTCGCAGGTCTTGCAGTGAACGCAGTTCTGGGCGTTGATCTGGAAGCGTTTTTCGCCGTCTTCCTTGGTGATGACTTCGTACACGCCAGCCGGGCAGTAGCGCTGGGCCGGCTCGTCGTACAGCGGCAGGTTCTTGCTGATCGGGATGCTCGGATCGGTCAGCTTCAGGTGGCAGGGCTGTTCTTCTTCGTGGTTGGTACCGGAGATGAACACCGAGCTGAGTTTGTCGAAGCTGATCTTGCCGTCCGGTTTCGGGTAGTCGATCTTCTTGCAATCGGCCGCCAGTTTCAGGCAAGCGTAGTCCGGCTTGGTATCGCGCAGGGTGATCGGTAGCTTGCCACCAAAGATGTTCTGGTCGAGCCAGTTGAAACCACCGCCGATAATCGCGCCGTATTTGTGGATCGCTGCGCCGAAATTGCGGCTGGCGAATAGTTCTTCGTACAGCCAGCTGGCCTTGAACGCGTCGACGTAGCTGTTCAGTTCGTCGGCACCTTCGGAGCCGGCAAACAGCGCATCGGCCACGGCCTCGGCGGCGAGCATGCCGGATTTCATCGCCGTGTGGCTGCCCTTGATCTTGGCAAAGTTCAGGGTGCCGAGGTCGCAACCGATCAGCGCGCCGCCCTTGAAGACCATTTTCGGCAGCGAATTCAGACCACCCTTGGCGATGGCGCGTGCGCCGTAGCTGACGCGCTTGCCACCTTCCAGGTATTGCTTGAGTACCGGGTGATGCTTGAGGCGCTGGAATTCGTCGAACGGCGACAGGAATGTGTTGCTGTAGGACAGGTCGACGATCAGGCCGACCACCACTTGATTGTTTTCCAGGTGGTAAAGGAAGGAACCACCGGTGTTTTCGGAGCCCATGATGTCCAGCGGCCAACCGGCGGTGTGCACCACCAGGCCTGGCTGATGCTTGGCCGGGTCGATTTCCCAGATTTCCTTCAGGCCGATGCCGTAGTGCTGGGCATCGGCTTCGCTGTCCAGGTTGAAGCGCTTGATCAACTGCTTGCCGATATGGCCACGGCAGCCTTCGGCGAACAGTGTGTACTTGCCGCGCAATTCCATGCCGGGAGTGTAGAGGCCTTCCTTCGGGTTGCCTTCGCGGTCGACACCCAAGTCGCCGGTGATGATCCCGTGCACCACGCCGTTCTCGTCGAACAGCGCTTCCTGGGCGGCGAAGCCTGGGTAGATTTCCACGCCCAGGTTCTCGGCCTGCTGGGCCAGCCAGCGGCACAGGTTGCCCAGGGAAATAATATAATTGCCTTCGTTGTGCATGGTCTTGGGCACAAAGAAGTCAGGGATTTTGCTCGCGGTCTCGGCGTTCTTCAGGACATAAATGTCATCGCGCTTGACGGGCGTATTCAACGGGGCGCCGAGTTCTTTCCAGTCCGGGAACAGTTCGTTCAGGGCGCGCGGTTCGAATACCGCGCCGGAGAGAATGTGCGCACCGACTTCGGAGCCTTTTTCGACCACGCAGACGCTGATTTCCTTACCGGCTTCGGCGGCCTTCTGTTTCAGTCGGCAAGCGGCAGACAGGCCAGCGGGGCCGGCACCGACGATGACCACGTCGAATTCCATGTATTCGCGTTCCACAGGCTATCTCCTACTCAAGGCTCTACAGTTTTTTCTAATTGGAGGTTTGGCGATGCATCCGTTGTTTCTTTCGCCAGGCGACGAAAGCGACAATGGATGACCCGCGCTTCTCTCTTAAGCGGCGCATTATATCTACACCACTCTCAGGGTCCAATACAAACGTTTGTTTGAAATTGCCGCAGCCCAGATAAATCACTGACGTACGGCTTATGACTGACCATTTTGCCGTATTGACCGGAATAGGCGTTCCGGTCAAGATACGGGCGGTTTTGCGCTCGCCGTAGGCTGACTGTTGGTTTCAAGAGCACCTCTAAAGACAGGGCGAAGGCAGCACAAAGTGACGAGTTGCGTGGTTCAAACGCGCAGTTTACACGCCGCGATAATGAATGACTCATCGGTCATCACTGACGAATGGTCTTCACTCCCGTGAGCAAAGGTCATGTGTGGTTCATGCCGGCGTTTTTAGAGGTGCCCTTGCGCCCATGATCATCAACCGCCAGGTTCGCCCGGGCGGCTTTCTTTTCACCGGAGAGTAACGAGGAATCCATGAAGGTTCTTGTAGCTGTCAAACGAGTGGTCGACTATAACGTCAAGGTTCGCGTCAAGGCGGACAACTCCGGCGTCGACCTCGCCAACGTCAAGATGTCGATGAACCCATTCTGCGAAATCGCCGTAGAAGAAGCCGTACGCCTGAAAGAGAAAGGCGTGGCGACTGAGATCGTCGTCGTTTCCATCGGCCCGACCACTGCCCAGGAGCAACTGCGCACCGCGCTGGCACTGGGTGCCGATCGCGCCATCCTCGTCGAATCCGCCGAAGACCTGACTTCCCTGGCCGTGGCCAAGTTGCTCAAGGCCGTTGTCGACAAGGAACAGCCGCAGCTGGTCATTCTCGGCAAACAGGCCATCGACAGCGATAACAACCAGACCGGCCAGATGCTTGCCGCGTTGAGCGGCTACGGCCAGGGCACCTTCGCTTCGAAAGTCGAAGTGTCTGGCGACAGCGTTGCCGTGACTCGCGAAATCGACGGCGGCGCGCAGACCGTTGCGCTGAAACTGCCGGCCATCGTTACCACCGACCTGCGTTTGAACGAGCCGCGCTATGCGTCCCTGCCAAACATTATGAAAGCCAAGAAGAAGCCGCTCGAAGTGCTGACTCCGGATGCTTTGGGTGTTTCCACCGCCTCCACCAACAAGACCCTCAAGGTCGAAGCGCCGGCTGCACGCAGCGCAGGCATCAAGGTCAAGTCGGTGGCTGAACTGGTCGAGAAACTGAAAAACGAAGCGAAGGTAATCTGACTATGACTATCTTGGTAATCGCCGAACACGATAACAAGGCGCTGGCTCCGGCCACGCTGAACACTGTTGCTGCCGCTGCCAAAATCGGTGGCGACGTGCACGTTTTGGTCGCCGGGCAGGGCGCAAGCGCCGTTGCCGAAGCCGCCGCGAAGATCGCTGGCGTGGCTAAAGTGCTGTCGGCCGACAACGCCGCCTATGCGCACCAGCTGCCGGAAAACGTTGCGCCGCTCGTAGCTGAGCTGGGCAAAAGCTACAGCCACATCCTGGCTGCCGCGACTTCCAACGGCAAAAACATCCTGCCGCGCGTGGCCGCTGCACTGGACGTCGACCAAATCTCCGAGATCATCTCGGTAGAAAGCGCCGACACCTTCAAGCGCCCGATCTACGCCGGTAACGCGATTGCCACCGTGCAGTCGAACGCTGCGATCAAGGTCATCACCGTACGCGCCACCGGTTTCGACCCGGTTGCCGCCGAAGGTGGCTCGGCTGCCGTTGAGGCAGTGGGCGCCGCCCATGACGCCGGCATCTCCAGCTTCGTCAACGAAGAACTGGCCAAGTCCGATCGTCCTGAACTGACTGCTGCCAAGATCGTCGTTTCCGGCGGCCGTGGCATGCAGAACGGTGACAACTTCAAGCACCTGTACGCCCTGGCCGACAAGCTGGGCGCTGCCGTTGGTGCTTCGCGCGCCGCAGTTGACGCCGGTTTCGTGCCCAACGACATGCAGGTCGGCCAGACCGGCAAGATCGTTGCGCCACAGCTGTACATCGCCGTCGGCATCTCCGGCGCGATCCAGCACCTGGCCGGCATGAAGGACTCCAAGGTGATCGTTGCGATCAACAAGGACGAAGAGGCACCGATCTTCCAGGTGGCCGACTACGGCCTGGTAGCGGACTTGTTCGAAGCCATCCCTGAGCTGGAGAAGCTGGTCTAATCCAGCGTCTTCACTTATAAAGAGCCCGGCCCTTTGGCCGGGCTTTTTATTTTCTGCATTGTTTTTTTCGCTGCAAGGGGAGCAAGTCGCCATGGATCTGCGTCGTTTGACCAGTTGGTCGTTGCTGTGGACATTGGCGGTCATGCCGGGCCTGTCTGTCGCCGCCGGCAAATGTGAACGACTGATCGCCACCGGCAGTCCGGACGCGCCACCTTACCTCTGGCAAGACCCTCAGGACCCCAAGCACCTGATTGGCGCTGGCGCCGATCTGCTGGCGCACGTCGCGACGGAGCTGGGGATCAAGATCGAGCTGCTGTATGCCGGCAAGCGTGCCCAGGCGCTGGACGAAGTGCGCAGCGGGCGCATGGACCTGCTCACTGACGCTCCGCTGACCGCCGCCGGGCTTGAAGCGTTGGATTACTTCCACCCGCCACTGTTGGAAAATGATTACCTGGTCTGGACTCGCAACGATTCGACGCTGGTCATCAACCAGCCAGAAGACCTTCATGGGCATCCCGGCGCGTTGTCGGAAAAGGCTCGAATGACCCAGGGATTTGGCGTTTTCGCCGAGCAGCAATTGTCCCTGATCCGTACGCCGAACCTGACCCAGGCCTTTCAGAAATTACTCTTGGGCGAGGTGGAATATGTCCTGGCGGGGCGCTATTCGGGCTTGGCGATGGCGCAGACATTGGGCTTGGCCAACGATCTGCAGGCTGCGCCGCAACCGGTGGATAAACCAGGACTGTTCCTCGCGGTTTCCCATAACTCCGCCTGCAACGACCCATGGTTACGCGGACAGCTGGCGCAAAAGATGACAGAATTGGCCGCGTCCGGCCTGACGGAGGCTGTATTGCAACGCAATCTGGAGCGTTGGAAGACACAGTTGAAGTCTCCCGTCAGTGCCCCAAAACAGTAGGGAATATTAGTGACTATTCGACCTCTTTTCGCTGCCCTGGCCGTTCTGGCTCTGGCGGGTTGTGCAGCCGATCCGGCGCCGAATGAACAGATCCGCCTGACTGAACAGGCCATCGAGCAAGCACGTGCGGTAGGTGCCACCACCGAAGAAGTGCCCGAGTTGAAACTGGCCGAAGAAAAGTTCGCTCGTGCCAAATCGAACATGGCCGACGAATCCTACAAGAAGGCGCGCATGCGGGCCGAGCAGGCCGAGCTGGACGCGCGCCTGGCCGAAGCGAAGGTGCTGACGCTCAAGAGCCAGGAGCAACTGAACGTGCTCGATACGCGTATCAAGCGCTTGCGCAAACAGTTGAGGGAGGATGCCCAATGAATCACTCCCATCTATTCGGCGGCCTGCTGATTGCAGGTCTCGCGAGTTTGTATGGCTGCGCCGGCCAGCGCAGCGAGGCAGTGCTGGAACAGGCCAGCGGCGATTTCCAGAAGGTCAAGGAGGACGCCAACGTGCTGCGTGCCGCGCCCCGGGACGTGATCCGCGCCGGCGAATCCCTGGCCCGTGCCGATCGCTTGTCCAGCTACTGGGGCAGCGGTGAGGATGTGCAGCATTACGCCTATCTGAGCCAGCGCTACAGTGCGATTGCCCGGGAGCACAGCAATCAAGTGCTCAACGAAGAGCGCGCGACGAAGCTCGAGCTTGAGCGCCAGCGTCTGCAATTGGCCTTGCGCGAGTCCAAGTTGCTGAGTGTCCAGCAGCAGGGCAAATGGCTCGAAGAGCAGATCATGGCGATGGCGACAACCCAGACTGATCGCGGCCTGGTGATGACGCTCGGCGACGTATTGTTCGACACCGGCGAAGCTGAGCTGAAGAACTCGGCCAATCGCGTGGTGCTCAAGATCGTGCAATTCCTCCAACTCAACCCCAAGCGCGTAGTACGTATCGAGGGCTACACCGACAGTACCGGTGGCAAACAGGAGAACCTCAAGCTGTCCCGTGACCGTGCGCAAGCGGTGGCGGACGTGCTGGTGGACCTGGGAATCGACGAGAAGCGCATTCAGGTCGAAGGCTACGGCGATCAATACCCGGTGGACGTCAACGCGTCCGAACGTGGCCGGGCACAGAACCGTCGGGTTGAAATTGTGTTCTCCGACGAAAAAGGCCAGCTCGGCGCCGCCCGCTAAGGGCTGCGTCTCTGGAAAACCCGGCCCCTGTACAGGCGCCGGGTTTTTTTGGGCTCGCCGATTGGCCGGGGAGGGGTACAGTTAGAGCTGTCACTCCACTGTACTGTCGAGTAATCTGGCAACTGTCCCAGTACACTTCTAAACTGTTACGGTATCGTTTCCGACAAGAATAAAATGCCCGTGAAATCGAGTGCTGCGTCATGACCAACCTCCTGCTCTACCAACGTATTGCTCAACAGCTGGCTGAAGACATCCGGCGCGGTGTGTATCAGCCCGGTGAACGCGTGCCTTCGGTGCGCAAGATGAGTTCGCAGCTCAACGTCAGCCATGCCACCGTGCTACAGGCCTACGCCAACCTTGAAGACCAGGGTTTGATTCGCGCGCGGCCGCAATCGGGCTATTACGTGCACCAGACGCCGGCCCTGACCGCGCCGACGCCGGACATTGCCCGGGTGGAGCGCCCGGGGCTGGTGACGCGCAGCAGCATCATCCAGCAGGTACTGGTCGAGTCGCGCCGCGAAGGCGTCTTTCCGTTGGGCGCAGCGGTACCGAGCGTCGACTACCTGCCTGTCCGGGCATTGCATCAGCAATTGGCCAAGGTCACGCGTTTCCACAGTCCACGGGCGTTCAGCTACATGTTCAGCCCCGGCTTCGAACCGTTGCGCCGGCAGGTGGCAATTCGCATGCGCGATGCCGGTGTCGTGGTGGATCCTTCCGAAGTCGTGATCACCCATGGTTGTGTCGATGCGCTGCAGATGTCGTTGCGCGTGCTGACTCGCCCCGGGGATCTGATCGCCGCCGAATCGCCGACCTACTACGGTTTGCTGCAACTGGCGGATCTGCTGGGGCTCAAGGTGATCGAGATCCCGAGTGATCCTGTCACTGGCATGAGCCTTGAAGCCTTGCAACTGGCGGCCAACCAATGGTCGATCAAGGCGCTGGTCCTGACCACGCGCCTGAGCAACCCTCTCGGCGGCACCATGCCCGAGGAGCGGCAAAAGCAGCTGCTGCGCCTGGCGTCGGACTTCGACATCCAGATCGTCGAGGATGATATCTATGGCGAGCTGATGTTCGAGCAGGGTCGTACCAAGGCCCTGAAGGCGTACGACCGATTGGACCGGGTGATCTACTGTTCGAGTTTTTCCAAGACGCTCTCACCGGGCGTGCGTATTGGTTGGATGATAGCCGGCAAGTTCCAGCAGGAAATCCAGCGGCTCCAGACGTTCAGTACCCACTCGGCGTGCAGCGTCACCCAGATGGGAATCGCGGCCTATCTGGAAAACGGCGGCTACGACCGGCATCTGCGCTATATCCGCCAGGAGTACCGCAAAAACCTCAGCGCCTTCCAGCTGGCGGTGCAGCAATACTTCCCGGAAGGCACGCAAATGAGCCGTCCCACCGGAGGTTTTATCCTGTGGGTCAGCCTGCCGGGGCGGGTCAACACTCAGGAATTGCATGTGCGGGCATTGCAACAGGGCATCAGTATCGCCCCTGGGTTGATATTCAGTAATACCGAGCAGTTCAACCACTGCATCCGCCTGAACTGCGGCACTCCGTGGAACCGCGAAGCAGAGCGGGCCTTGATGACGCTGGGGCTGCTGGCCACTCAATTGTGCCAGGAGACAGCCAGCGGGTTTCTATAGGAATCAGTGGCTTGGTTTGATGTGCTTGTCAGCGCCTCATAATCGGGCGAGCATGGGGACTCTGCCGCGAATGTCGTTGTGTCTATGAAAGCTATTGGTCCTGCTGCCTGGGTTTTGATCGGCCTGTTGAGCGCCTTCCATGTCGGAAGCGTTGCCGTGGCGGCTCCAGCGCAGGAAAAAACCACCGCAAGCGCCAAGAAGGACACGCCAAAGAAAGCCGCAGTGGTGAAAAAGTCCCCTGCTAGAAAATCCGCCACGACGAAGAAAAAACGCGCGCCCATCGCCTCCAAGAGCAAATCCGCCCGTGAGGTCGCCAAGACGCCTTTGCCACCGGCCAAGCTCGACCTGAGCCTGCCGCACGATATGGTCGATGAGCTGCAACCACCGGGCAAAGTACCGTTACCCAAGCGTGAGCCGTTATTGCCGTCCATGTTCGGCGAGAAACCCGGTCCGTTCCAGCTCAACGGCCGCCTGCTGAGCAACGAGATGCAGCTGCCGCTGCGCAACCAGGAGCGCAACGAAGTGGAAGGCGCCGCGCTGGAGTTCGAATTCAAGCAATAAGCGCTGCAAAACACTGCTGTTCGTCGCTGACCGCCCGGTCACCGGGCGATGTATGAAAAAACACGTGGCGGGCAATTTGAAACGACTGTTTTAGCCGTTACTCTGTCTCTGTTACCAATCATTACCTGTCGTGAGGATATCGTCGTCATGGAATGCCGTGAAGGCTGTGGCGCCTGTTGCATCGCCCCTTCCATCAGTTCGCCCATCCCGGGCATGCCCCAGGGCAAACCAGCGGGAGAACGTTGCGTGCAACTGTCGGCCGACAATTTGTGCCAGATCTTTGGCCAACCGGAACGTCCGGCGGTGTGCTCGGCGTTCGAGGCCGATATCGAGGTCTGTGGTCATAGCAGCGACGAAGCCATTCGGCTGATCGGTTGGTGGGAGCAAGTCACGGCGGCGTGATGGTCAATGATCGAACTTGGACAATAAGGAAAAACAACTATGGGTTCGCTGCATCGTATGGCTGTGTTGTGTGGTTTGACTGTCTTGTTGGCAACGGCGACCGCCCAGGCAGAAGACTGGCAGGTCGCCAAGGAAAAGGAAGGTATCCAGGTTTCCCTCAGTGAAGTGGCCGGCTCCAAGTACAAGGCCTACCGTGGCGTGACCGTCATGAAAACCACCATGGCCAAGCTGCGAGCCCTGCAGGAAGACGTGTCCGGCGCGTGCGCCTGGATTCATGAATGCAAGAGCCAGAAGCTGCTCAAGCACGAAGGCAACAAAAGCTGGACCTATACGCAATTCAACACGCCGTGGCCGGTCACGTCCCGTGATTCCGTGCTGGAAGTCACCACCGTCGAAGGCGCTGATGGCAGCCTGACGCGCAACCTCAAGGGCGTGCCCACTTACGCGCCTGAAGAAAAAGGTTTCGTGCGCGTGACCCAAGTCGACGGCTTCTGGAAATTCACGCCCAAGGACGCGGGCCAGATCGAAGTGATTTATCAGGTCCATACCGAACCAGGTGGCGACGTACCGTCCTGGCTCGCTAACAAGTTTGTCGTGGATGCGCCATTCAATACGTTGAAAGCGATGAAAGAACGCGCCGAAAAATAACGGCAATCACTCTGTGAAAAACCGCCCTCGAGGCGGTTTTATATAGGCCGTCTATGAACTCAGCGGAACGATTGTTTCGCCGCCAATGTCGAGATAGGGGTAAGCCTGGCCATTCCATCGATCAAGGAGACACTGATGCAAAAGTGGGAAATCACCTTCGTTGACGATCACGGCGAAACGATCGCCGAGCAGTTTGATTACGCCCAGGAGCCCACGATGGAACAAGCTGCACAACTGATTCGTGAAAAGCTAGTGCCTCTCTCGAAAGCGCTTGACCTCAACGACCTGGAAGGTCGCACCGAGGACCCCACAGTCAAGAGTCTGAAGACCCAAAACAGCATTGAAATCACCAGCATTAAACCGGTTTCATGAAATCATTGTCTGGTCCCGCTTGGCAGCCGCACTGACTTGAAGCTACTCTGCAATCGAGATCAGCGAAAGGATCGCCAAGGTCCGGTCTTGTCAGCTACATGCTTGTGTCCCGACGGTTATTGATGCCGTATCGCTTGCAACAGCAGGTTGCACGCACGGGAAGACGGAAAGTCTATCCATCGGTTTTAGGAGGACGTTTCATGAGCACAGCCTATCAAGAAGACATCAGCACCAGCGTGTTGCGCCGCATGAAAGAAGGCGGTTTCGATTTCTCCCAGTTTCATCCCATCGAGTTCTACGCCATTTTTCCCGACGAGGAACGGGCACGGCGCGCGGCAGGTCATTTTCGGGGAGAGTCGTTGAATGCGCAGATCAGCGCTCGGGACGATGGCGCCTGGTCATTGGAGCTGAGCCGGGTGATGTACGCCACTTATGATGACATTGGCGACTTCGAGATGAACTTCGAAGCCGTGGTCGAACCGTTGGGTGGCATCATCGAAGGGTGGGGCGTCAAGCAGGAGATTCGGCGCCTGCAAGCCTGACACTTTCCAACAGATCCACAGCAACGGCTGGCCATCGTGTCGGCCGTTTTCATGTGTCTGGCAGCGATTTTCATACATTCGACCCGCCGCCAACCCGTCATGTTTTGTAGCCAACTGTATCCAACCCGAGCCTCATCGCTTTTCTCTGACTATGCTCAGGAAAGCGGCACGTTGCGTCGCAATGAAGCGGGGGGCTCGGGGCAAGGAGGCTGGTTGCACCAGATAGGGGCATGAACCGCCGGTGGCAGATCCAACCCCTTGAGCAGCAAGCGTTTATGCCAATGGCACGGGCCTTGCGATGCCTGATGCCTGGAACAAGGAGTACGGCATGATGCGCACGGGTTTTGATGAGATGTACGATGCCGACGGCCAGGTCCGCCCGCATTATCGAGCGTTTGCCCAGTGGCTGGCCGAAACGCCTGACGAACTCCTGGCGCAACGGCGACGCGAGGCCGACCTGTTGTTTCATCGTGCCGGAATCACGTTCACCCTCTACGGGGACGAACAGGGGACAGAGCGGCTGATTCCCTTCGATACCATTCCTCGCAGCATTCCGGCCAGCGAGTGGCGGGTGGTCGAGCGCGGTTGCATCCAGCGGGTCAAGGCACTGAACATGTTCCTGGCCGACCTCTATCACGAACAACGGATTATCCGGGCCGGCATCATTCCGGCCGAGCAGGTCCTGGCCAACGATCAATATCAGCTGGCGATGCAAGGGCTGGATCTGCACCGTGATATCTATGCGCATATCTGCGGGGTCGATTTGGTACGTGACGGCGACGGTACGTACTACGTGCTTGAGGACAATCTCCGCACGCCCAGTGGCGTCAGCTACATGCTCGAAGACCGCAAGATGATGATGCGGCTGTTTCCCGAATTGTTCGCCGCCCAGCGCATCGCTCCGATCGACCATTACCCCAACCTGTTGCTCGACACTTTGAAAAGTGCCAGCCCGCTGGACGACCCCAGCGTCGTGGTGCTCACGCCAGGGCGTTTCAACAGCGCATTCTTCGAGCATGCATTCCTGGCGCGGGAGATGGGTGTGGAGTTGGTGGAAGGCGCCGATCTGTTCGTGCGTGACGACAAGGTGTTCATGCGTACCACCGATGGGCCGAAAGCGGTGGATGTAATTTACCGTCGCCTCGATGACGCATTCCTTGATCCGTTGGCGTTCAATCCGCAGTCGATGCTTGGCGTGCCGGGGCTACTGTCGTCCTACCGTTCGGGCAACGTGGTGCTGGCCAATGCCATCGGCACCGGCGTGGCGGACGATAAATCGGTGTACCCGTTTGTCACTGACATGATCCGCTTCTACCTGGACGAAGAGCCGATCCTGAGCAACGTTCCTACCTGGCAATGCCGCAACCCGTCCGAACTTTCCCATGTGCTGGCGAATCTTCCAGAGTTGGTGGTGAAGGAAACCCAGGGTTCCGGCGGCTACGGCATGCTGGTGGGGCCGGCCTCGACGGCCGCGCAGATCGACGCGTTCCGCGAGCGGATCAAGGCCAAGCCGCATGCCTACATCGCCCAGCCGACGCTGTCTCTTTCGACGTGTCCGACCTTTGTCGAAAACGGCGTTGCCCCACGGCATATCGATCTGCGTCCATTCGTCCTGTCGGGCCGTGAAACCCGCCTGGTGCCAGGCGGCCTCACCCGTGTGGCGCTGCGCGAAGGATCCCTGGTGGTGAACTCGTCCCAGGGCGGCGGTACCAAGGACACGTGGGTGGTCGAGGATTGAAGGAGCTGCCATGTTAAGTAGAACCGCCTCGGACCTTTATTGGATGTCGCGTTATCTGGAGCGGGCAGAGAACCTCGCGCGAATGCTCGATATCAGCTATTCGCTGTCATTGATGCCCCAGGACGGACACGGTGACGGTCTGCATGAACTGGCGATGCCGCTGTTGATCACCGGCACGCTGGACGATTATCGCGACAGGCACGGCGAACCGCATGCCGAGCGATTGCTGCACTTTTTCGCTTTGGAAGCGGCCAACCCGGCGAGCATCTACAGTTGTCTCGGGTCCGCGCGGGCCAGTGCCCATGCAGTGCGGGGACGAATCACCGCCGACATGTGGGAAAACATCAACGCTACCTGGCTGGAAATTCGCGACATTGCCGAGCAAGGTTTGGGGCGCTACGGCATGAGCCGTTTCTGCGAATGGATCAAGGAGCGATCCCACCTGTTTCGAGGCGCTACCTACGGCACCATCATGCGCAACGATGCGTTCCGTTTCATACGCCTGGGGACTTTCATCGAGCGTGCGGACAACACCTTGCGCCTGCTTGACGCGCGCTACGAAATGGCGGGCGACCAGGCTGACGCCGTCAGTGATGGCACAGCCCACGCGTACTATCAGTGGAGCGCCCTGCTGCGGGCCTTATCCTCCTTCGAGGCCTACACCGAGGTCTATCGCGATGCTCCCATGGCCCGCCATGTGGCCGAACTGTTGCTGCTGCGCGTCGACGTGCCGCGTTCGTTGCGCGCTTGTACCGAAGAAATCGACCAGATCCTCGCCAGCCTGCCTGGCAGCACTGGACGCCAGGCACAACGCCTGGCGGCGGAGATGGATGCGCGCCTGCGCTACACCGGTATCAACGAAATCCTCGACGAGGGGCTGCATGCCTGGCTCACCGAATTCATCCCATTGGTGCGTGAACTGGGCAATGCCATCCACCGTTCCTACCTGGAGGTCATATGAGACTCTCGATCAGCCACGAAACGGCCTATCACTACGAGGACCTGGTCCGTGCCAGCATCCAGTATCTGCGGCTGACTCCTCACGACAGTGAGCGCCAGCATGTGTTGAGCTGGCAGTTGGACCTGCCAAGGCCGGTGCGGTCGCAGCTCGATCCGTTCGGCAACATTCTTCATGTGCTGACCCTGGACGAGCCTCACGAAACAATCATCATCGGTGCCCGAGGCCAGGTCGACATCGATCCGTTGCGTGAAGCCGAGCATGAAAGCCAGTCGGCATTACCGTTCCTGCGCTTCACCCGGCTCACCGAAGCGGACGAGGCCCTGCGCACTTTTGCTCGCGAGCACTGCAAACAGCATCGCAATCGCACGGCGTTGATTGATCTGATGCACGCGCTGAACCAGCACATGGCCTACACGCCGGGTACCACTGAAGTGGAGACCAGCGCGGCCGAGGCCTTTGCCGGTGGCAGCGGGGTGTGCCAGGACCATGCCCACGCGTTCCTGGCGTGCGCTCGTAGCCTGGGTGTTCCGGCGCGCTATGTGTCGGGCTATCTGTTCAACGAAGACAGCGAACACCTGGCCAGTCATGCCTGGGCCGAAGCCTGGCTTGACGACGCCTGGTACAGCTTCGACGTGACCAACCAACTGGCTCGCCCGGAGCGGCATCTGAAACTGGCTGTTGGCCTGGATTACCTCGACGCTTGCCCGGTGCGTGGCATGCGCCGCGGCGGTGGGGGCGAACAGATGCATGCCAAGGTGCTGGTGACAAAGGCACCGGTGATCACCGTGCAGCAGCAATAACTCTTGGCAAGCGAGCCTTTGCGGGTGAGGAGCAAGCTCACCCCAAAGGCCAACTTACTGCTTCAATGGCTGCTTACGCCCCGCCATGTGCTTCAAGTACCCCACCAGTAAATCCAACTCCGAGTCCGGCAGCACAGCCGCTGAGAACCCGGGCATTTTTCCTTGGGGCCAGTGGCGTAAGCTCTGCGGATCCCGTATGTAGAGCCTGAGGAAATCTGCCGAGAAATATTCCGTAGGGTTGAAAGGGATGTTCAGGTCCGGGCCGAACTGCGCGTCACCCGCGCCGTTGAGGCGATGGCAAGCCAGGCAGTTTTTTTGGAACAACTCGAAACCTTTATTGACTGGATCATCTTTGGCCAGGGTGGGCGAGGGCAATAGCGCCGGGAACCGGTCGGCCACTGCCGAGAGACGCTTGATGGTCGCCACTGAGTAGGGCCATTGCTCGGGGCTGATATGGCCCGCTTGGGGATCGGTCCAGACCAGGTAGAAGGGACCGGCGCTGTGCTTGCCTTGCCCCAGCGGCGGCCAAGGTTTGGCCGGGTCTTCAATCGCCAGCCACGCTCGTGCGCCGTTCGTGTTGAGCAGCGGCGCCGCGGGCATTTCGGCGGCAAAGCCGTCCAGCGCCACGGCTTGCAAATGATCGTCCGACTGGATACCGGCCAGCAGTGCGGTCAACGGCACGGCGCGATAGCTCATGGGTTTCTTGTAGGAAACATCTTCAGTGATTTGGACGGTTTGAACTTCTGGATGCTTGAGCAGCTCTTCGGTTTGCCAGGTGCGCGCATTCGTACCCAGCTCCAGCACCAACTGCGCGGCATAGGAAGGCGCGCTGAGCAGCAGCGCCCCAATCAATGTGAGTGCTTTCAATACGTCGCCGTCCATGTCGAGGGGGAAGTGCAGAGGTTGGCACAGCCACCGTTGTCGAAACAACGATCCGTCTCGTATTTATCGGCGATGCAATTTACTGAGGGTGCGGACACCACGCGCCTGGATCAGCCGATCACCTTGGTGATATTCGGCAGAATCAACAGCAGCGTCGTGGCAAAGAGAATGAGTCCGGCTTGACGAACTTTCGAATGTTTGAACATGGCTGACCCGCCTTTTTGTTATTTCCTGAGGCCAGCCTGCGTAACTCCATCACGGCTGGCGTTGCACTTCCTGTTGAACAAGCGTCTCGGCAAAACCCGACGACTTACTTGTACAAGGTTTACCTTAGGGGCCACGGCTGCCATGGCTTAGATCCAATTCGTATCAATTCCAATTGTTCGGCTATTAAAAAGGCATGAGGCCTATTGCCAGCTTCTTGCCGGGCCTTTTGCTAGACAGCTTGCTCACCTGAAACGGTTAACCCGATAGCTCGCTACCGTTCGTCTGAGCGTGGCTGTCAATGCCATTGAGCACTGTGGTCATTGCATCCAGTGCCGCTGGGCTTAAGGTTGGAGGGGTTTTGTTCCATGCCGATAGCGGTTCGAGGATGTCATGACCCAAGCTTTTATTTTCGATGCATTACGCACGCCTCGCGGCAAAGGTAAACCTGACGGCGCGCTGTACACCGTCAAGCCGGTAAACCTGGTTGCTGGCCTGCTTACTGCGTTACGGCAGCGCATGAGCCTGGACACCGGTCATGTTGATGACGTTGTGCTTGGTTGCGTGACGCCAGTGGGCGATCAAGGCGCCGACATTGCCAAGACCGCTGTCCTGGTGGCCGACTGGGACGTGAGCGTGCCCGGCGTGCAACTCAACCGCTTTTGCGCCTCGGGACTGGAGGCCGTGAACCTGGCCGCGATGAAAGTGCGCTCCGGCTTCGAAGATCTGGTAGTGGCTGGCGGCGTCGAGTCGATGTCGCGGGTGCCGATGGGCAGTGACGGTGGCGCGTGGGCGCTGGACCCGCAATCCAACCTGCACGGCCATTTCGTGCCCCAAGGCATTGGTGCCGACCTGATCGCCACTCTTGAGGGTTTCAATCGCGAGGACGTCGACGCGTTCGCCATGCAGTCCCAGCAAAAAGCCGCGCGGGCCCGTGACAACGGTTCGTTTCACAAATCCTTGGTGGCGGTGCGCGACCAGAACGGCATCGTGTTGCTGGACCATGACGAATTCATCCGCGCCGATTCAACGCTTGAAGGCCTGGGCAAGCTCAGGCCGAGTTTCGAGGCGATGGGGCAGTCGGGCTTCGATGCCTCGGCGTTGCGGGTCTACAGTCATGTCGAACGGATCAATCATGTGCACACCCCGGGCAACAGTTCGGGCATCGTCGATGGCGCGGCGCTGATGCTGATCGGTTCCCAGGCGAAGGGACGCGAGCTGGGCCTGGAGCCTCGGGCGCGAATCGTCGCCACTGCCGTCACCAGCTCAGAGCCGACCATCATGCTCACCGGTCCGGCCCCAGCCACCCGCAAGGCCCTGGCGAAAGCTGGGCTGCGGGTGGAAGACATCGACTTGTTCGAAGTCAACGAAGCCTTCGCCTCGGTGGTGCTCAAATTCATCAAGGACATGGCCATCGACCCGGTCAAGGTCAACGTCAACGGCGGCTCCATCGCCATGGGCCACCCTTTGGGTGCCACGGGATGCGCAATCCTCGGCACGCTGCTCGACGAACTGGAGGTGCGTCGCCAGCGCTATGGCCTGGCGACTTTGTGTGTCGGCGGTGGCATGGGCATCGCCACCATCATCGAACGCCT
Organism: Pseudomonas sp. SWRI154; assembly: GCF_014268645.1. NCBI lineage: Bacteria > Pseudomonadati > Pseudomonadota > Gammaproteobacteria > Pseudomonadales > Pseudomonadaceae > Pseudomonas > Pseudomonas sp. SWRI154. The sequence continues at coordinate 51,460 of NZ_JABWQW010000010.1, read as the reverse complement.
CTGAGCCCCGACTTCAAGGAACACTTTTCATGATCGACGCCATTCGTTACGAAACCGGCGAGGACCGGATCGTCGTCCTCACCCTGGACATGCCAGGCCAGAGCGCCAATACCATGAACGCGATGTACCGCGAGGCGATGGCCATTTGCGTAGCTCGCTTGATCGCTGAAAAAGATTCGATTGCCGGTGTGATCGTCACCTCCGCCAAGAAAACCTTTTTTGCTGGCGGCGACCTGAGCGAGCTGGTCAAGGTCGGCAAGCACGAGGCCCAGGCGTTCTACGAAACGGTCTTGGGACTCAAGGCGCAACTGCGTGCCTTGGAAACCTTCGGCAAGCCCGTGGTCGCTGCCATCAATGGCGCAGCCCTGGGCGGCGGTTGGGAAATATGCCTGGCTTGTCATCACCGCGTCGCGTTGGATCATCCGTCGGTGCAGATCGGCTTGCCGGAAGTCACCCTCGGCTTGCTGCCGGGCGGTGGCGGTGTGGTGCGAATGGTGCGTCTGTTGGGCCTGGAAAAGGCCTTGCCGTATTTGCTTGAAGGCAAGCGTGTGGGCCCGCAACAGGCGCAGCAGGTCGGTTTGATCGATGAGCTGGCGGCGGACCGCGACGAACTGCTGGCCAAATCCCGGGCCTGGATTCTCGCCAACCCGAGTGCGGCTCAACCATGGGACGGCAAAGGCTATCGTATGCCCGGCGGGACGCCGGCCGACCCGGCAGTCGCTCAGATGTTGGCGATCGCGCCTTCGATCCTGCGCAGCAAGACCCAGGGCTGCTTGCCGGCTCCGGAGAAAATCCTCTGCGCCGCCGTCGAAGGCGCACAGGTGGGGTTTGACGCGGCGCATCTGATCGAGACCCGCTATTTCACCGAGCTGGTCACCGGCCAAGTGGCCAAGAACCTGATCGGCACTTTCTGGTTTCAACTCAACGAGATCAAGGCCGGCGGTTCCCGCCCACAGGGTTTCACGCCTTATCGGACAAACAAAATCGGCGTGCTCGGTGCCGGAATGATGGGAGCCGGCATCGCCCATGTCAGCGCGCTGGCTGGCATTGACGTGGTGCTCAAGGACATCGACCTGGCCGCAGCGCAAAAGGGCAAGGCCCGCTCGGCGGCGTTGCTGGACAAAAAAGTCGCTCGTGGCGAGCTTACCGATGGACAGCGTGATGCCACGCTGGCGCGCATCCATCCCACCGACAGCGATGCCGACCTGGCGGGTTGCGACCTGATCATCGAAGCCGTATTTGAAGACCGCTCTTTGAAAACCAGCGTGTCGGCGGCAGCCCAGGCGGTGGCAGGACCTGACGCGGTGATTGCTTCCAACACTTCGACGCTGCCCATCAGCGGCTTGGCGATGGCGGTGCCGGACCCGAGCAAGTTTGTCGGATTGCACTTCTTCAGCCCAGTGGAAAAAATGCCGTTGGTTGAAATCATCAAGGGCGCGCGGACCAGCGATGAAACCCTTGCCCGGGGCTTCGATTTCGTCCTGCAAATCGGCAAGACCCCGATTGTGGTCAATGACAGCCGCGGCTTCTTCACGTCGCGGGTTTTCGGCACCTTCATCAATGAAGGCATCGCGATGCTTGGCGAAGGTGTGAGTGCGCCGATGATCGAAACCGAGGCGCGCAAGGCCGGGATGCCGGTCGGCCCGCTGGCTGTTTCAGATGAAGTTTCCCTCAGCCTGATGAGCCATATCCGCACGCAAACGGCCAAGGACCTGCAAGCAGAAGGGAATACGCCGATTGAGCACCCGGCATTCGCCGTGATTGACTGGCTGCTCGAGAAAGACAAGCGATCGGGCAAAGCCGCCGGCGGCGGTTTTTATGAATATCCGGCCCAGGGACAGAAATACCTCTGGCCGGTGCTCAAGAACCGCTTCGAGAAACCCGATCGGCAGATCCCGCCTCAGGACATCCGTGAGCGCCTGCTGTTCATCCAGGCCTTGGAGACCGTGCGCTGCGTCGAGGAGGGCGTCGTCACCTCGACGGCGGATGCTAACGTCGGCTCGGTCTTCGGCATCGGCTTTGCGGCCTGGACGGGCGGAGCGTTGCAGTTCATCAACCAATACGGTGTGCAGGCGTTCGTGGCCCGTGCCCAATACCTGGCCGATCAATACGGTGAACGTTTCTCACCGCCCGCCCTGTTGCTGGAAAAAGCCGCGAGCCAGGCGTTGTTCTGATCGAGAGGGGGGCTTGCCTTGGGGCGGTGTTTCAAGGCAGGCTCTGGGTGTGCAATATTCCCATCATCGTGTCAGGTATTTTTTATGTCGCTACGCATCTGCATTTTGGAAACCGATATCCTGCGTCCGGAACTGGTCGACCAATATCAGGGTTACGGGCAGATGTTTCAGCGCCTGTTTTCGCAGCAGCCCATTGCGGCCGATTTCACCGTGTACAACGTGGTGCAAGGGCAATATCCCAGTGACGATGAGCAGTTCGACGCCTATCTGGTCACAGGCAGCAAGGCCGACTCCTTCGGCACCGATCCCTGGATCCAGACCCTCAAGACGTACCTACTGGACCGCTACCAGCGTGGCGACAAGTTGTTGGGCGTCTGCTTTGGCCATCAGTTGCTGGCGCTGCTGCTGGGTGGCAAGACTGAGCGGGCGAGCCAAGGCTGGGGCGTGGGCACCCATCGTTATAAGCTCGCGGCCAAGGCGCCGTGGATGAGCCCGGTAATGGAAGAATTGACCTTGCTGATCAGCCATCAGGATCAAGTTACCGAGCTACCAGAAAATGCCACGGTCATCGCTTCAAGCGATTTCTGCCCCTTCGCGGCCTATCACATCAACGATCAAGTCCTGTGCTTCCAAGGCCATCCGGAATTTATCCACGATTATTCCCGGGCCTTGCTGGAGATCCGCCAACAGCACCTCGGCGAGCAAATCTACAGCCAGGGCGTGGCGAGTCTTGAGCATGAGCATCACGGCACGACCGTGGCGGAATGGATGATGCGTTTCGTGGCTCAAAAGCAGCTTTAAGCTACAAGCGCTGCAAGCCCGAACTTGCAGCTTGAAGCTCAGAGCTTGCAGCTGCTCCTCTCCTACAACCATCCCGACCGCTTGAAACTCGCCCACAACGCGATACACCCTACCCCGATAAACCCCAGCACCAGGAAATAGCCGTAGTGCCAGGTCAACTCCGGCATATTCTCGAAGTTCATCCCATAGATCCCGGCGACAGCTGTCGGGAACGCCAGGATCGCCGCCCATGCTGCGAACTTGCGTTGCACCACGCTCTGGCGTGACGCTTCGAGCAGCACACCAATCTCGATGGTCTGGCTGGCAATGTCCGCCAGGGTCGCCAAGTCTTCCATCTGGCGGGTGACGTGAATCTGCACATCACGGAAATACGGGCTCATATTCTTGTCGATGAACGGAAAATCCAGCCGCTGCAGTTCCTCGCTGATTTCCACCATCGGCGCCGCGTAGCGACGCAGGCGCAGCACGTCGCGGCGCAAACTGTGCAGGTTCTGGATGTCTCGCTCGTTGAGGGCGCTGCACAGCACGTTGCGCTCCAGCTCATCGATCTCGGCGTGAATGGCTTCGCCCACCGGCTGGTAGTTTTCAATGACGAAATCGAGGATGGCGTAGAGGACGAAATCCTCCCCGTGCTCCAGCAGAATAGGACGTGCCTCACAGCGTTGCCGGACGTGGGCGTAGGACGCGGAGTGACCGTTGCGGGCGGTGATGATGTAACCCTTGCCGGCGAAGATATGGGTTTCGATGAACTGCAGCTTGCCGTCCTGGCGTACCGGCGAATACGTGACGATAAACAGCGCATCGCCAAATGTCTCCAGCTTCGGACGACTGTGTTTCTCCATGGCATCTTCAATCGCCAACTCGTGCAGGTTGAACTGGCGTTGCAGGTTGGTCAGTTCCAGCGTGCTCGGCTCTTCGAGTCCGATCCACACGAAATGTCCTGGTTTTGCAGCCCAGGCGCTGCCTTCGTCGAGGGTAATGTTGGTGACTTTCTTACCGGCGCTATAAACCGCAGCAGCAACGACTCTACCCATGATGATGGTTCACTTCTTCTTGGAAATTGGCAGTGGCAGGCACGTGCAGCTTAGCGCGCCATGGGGCTTGAGAGTCAGCAAAATCAGCTGAGTTCGCCGCTAATGGAAAACCCGCCATGGAGGCGGGTTTTTGGCTCATGCGGCTTGCAGCTGCCGATCCATCGTCTCGATGCACTCGCGCATCTGTTCCCGGCATTGGGCGACGAGGCTGGGCATGTCATCCATGCTCAGGCCTGCCGTAGGAATCGCCGGCAGCGAGCGTATGAGAATGTCACCGGAGCGCCAGCGATTTAGGCGCATGTGCTTGATGTAGCTGCTGACACACACCGGGATAATCGGCACCCCGGCGGCGATCGCCATTTGAAACGCGCCTTTCTTGAATGGCAGCAGCTCTTCGCCCAAGTTACGCGTACCCTCCGGGAACACCCAGATAGACGTGTTCTCGTGCTGGAGCGTATGCGTGGTGGCCAGCATCGACTGGCGCGCCTTGATCGCATTGCCGCGGTCGATCAATACGTTACCCGCCAACCAGAACAATTGCCCAAACAGCGGCACCCACTTCAGGCTCTTCTTGCCAATGCACACGGTACGACGCGGCACCACGTTGCCGAACATGAACAGATCATAATTGGACTGATGATTGGCGATGATCACGCAACCCTGGGATTTGTTCACCAGCGTATCGACCTCGGCCTTCACCCGCAGGCGCAGGATCCACATCGCAGGCAGTGCATACAGCCTGGCGCATAAACGGCTGTTGTCGGGGTTGAACGGCCGGCACAGCCCCAGCATCACGCCCAGCACACCCGCTAAGACAAAATGCAAGGCCATCAAAGACATACGCAATGCAAACAACATCAACAGGCCCCATTGGGACAAAAGGTGGCGCAGTGTACGGATGTGCACTGTTTTCAGCAATTGTCCCTATAGAAGTAGGAGATGGCCGATGTTTAAGTGTTTATCTAGCAGCAACTTGAAAGAAGCGTGCTAGAGCGGTTGCCGGACTTTTACTCGACATGTGTAGGACAAAGCGCTAGCCGCTCCTCACCACAATGATCCCTGAATGATTTGGGGGTCAGCCCATATATTCCTGATCCAGCAGAATCGCACTGTCCAACGTCTCCAGCAGCGCCTTGCGAACCTTGAGCTTGGTGTTTTTATGGGCCGTCATGTTGATCTTCTTCAACTGGCGCGCCGCTTCCAATGCCGCCGCTTGCAACTCGTCAGCCGAGACCACTTTATCGAGGAAGCCGGCATCCACGGCGCTCTGCGGGTTAAACATCTCGCCATTGATGACCGAGCGGTGAAAGGCAGACTTGCGCAAGCGGTCGCGGGCCAGCTCGATGCCGGCATGGTGCATGGTCATGCCGATTTGCACCTCATTCAGGCCAATCGTGAACGGACCCTCAACGCCGATGCGGTAATCCGCCGACAGCAACAGGAACGCGCCCTTGGCCACTGCATGCCCGGAACACGCGACGATGACAGGGAAGGGGTGGGACAACAGGCGACGGGCCAGGGTCGAGCCGGACGCGACCAGGCTCACCGCCTCCTTGGGCCCAGCTGTCATCACTTTCAAATCGTAACCGCCCGACAGGATCCCCGGTTGCCCGGTGATGATCACCACCGCGCGATCGGCCACTGCCTGGTCCAGCGCGACGTTGAACGCGACGATCACGTCAGGCGAGATAGCATTGACCTTGCCGTTGTTCAAGGTCAGGGTCGCAATACCGTCTTCGAGATGGTAGGCAATCAGGTCGCTCATGGCGCTATTCCTTGTAAGAGAAGTGAAGCAGACGTTACCCACCGCCGCAGGCCAGGTAAAGCACCGTGACTGACTCGCCGGTCAGCCGCGCCCCCCGACAAACATCCCGGCCCGCCCAGCAGGCCGCGCCTGCTTCTATAGCGCAGCACACAGACAAAGCCGGAGTTTGGCCGGTTTGCCATGCCCCGGCGCGTTTGAAACGCCAGCCAGCCTTAACCACATGAAAATTCTGAAAAAAACCTTTGCCATCGGAAAAGCTTTCGACTACATTAGCGCGCCTCGACAGACTGAACAGTTTGCCGAGACACGGTGAAGTGTCCGAGTGGCTTAAGGAGCACGCCTGGAAAGTGTGTATACAGGAAACTGTATCGAGAGTTCGAATCTCTCCTTCACCGCCACATTCTACAAACACAAACCCCTGATTTTCCTAGAGAAAGTCGGGGGTTTGTGGTTTTTGGTGTGTGGAAAAGGGCGATATGGGACCCATCTGGAAACAAAAGCATAGTCAGATCCCAAACAGCGCCCGGGGGAATCCTGTTTCATCAGGCAAACCCAGCGATGCAAATGGACAGCCCGGCACCATAGGCTTGGAGTCGATGACGTCTGCAACCTGCTGTATCCATTTCGAGTTGGCTCCGATGGTTGTGACCAGATACCAAATGATCGCAATCAATCCGTATAGACGGCTCGTTGCATTCGAATCGAGGGAAAGTCTTTCGAAGTAGCGATCATTCGGAATGGTGGGCAGCGGATTGGCTGAAACCTGGTTCCAGATGCGGCTGTGGTGGGCGCACCGGTTTCGCAGGGTGTTGATCTCTCGCAGCCATTCTTTCAAGATTTTTGTGTGGGAGAGGCCAAACCGCTTGCAGATTCGTTCCGGTGGCTGTCCTTCAAGATCTCGTAGTATTTCGATGCGGTTCCTAAGTCCCAAGCTTCGACGACGACCCAGAATGGTATGGATCTATGGTGTTGTCGATGCCATTCGATGCTGTCCTCACGGCTACGACCAACCTGATCCTCCTGACGCTTTAGCCACTCGTTCCAGATGTTGCGTGGCTTGCCTTGTCTGGTTATGAAGGTCTTGGTTTGCGAGGGATTGATGTAGCCGATGTCTTGATAGGCCAGCGGGTCGTGATAGCCCACCTCGTGAGCGACCGCCGAGCTTGTTTGTAAGGCCAACAAGTCGGTTTCAGGTAGATACCCAACGTAAACGCACTCTCTTACGTAGCTCCCAGATTTATCCTACTTTCTTAGTTCGGCGTAACTCGGTATGTAAGTCCGCAGGTTTGCTGTCTGCTGTCAAATAGCCAATCAAAAAGCACCACTCGGCCACCGCAATGTCTACCGCACATACGGACCCAACGGCCAGGACACTCCATGACCCACCCCCGAATCGGCTTCGCCTGCCAATATCGGCACCCAGATCGCGGCCTTTCAGTCAGCGCGTTAAAAGCAATCGAAAGCCCATTCAATCCTCGCACCACGACGTTGCGCTGGATGGACGGCGTCTCTCCCCAGGTCGCCCGCGACAAGCTAGTGGAAGTGGTCGCCCACAATCTCGACGCGCAGTTGCGCCTGATCGCCTACGTTGCCGAGTTGCCGCCTACTCTGCGCATGCTTCGCCTGAGTAGCGACCTGCTGCCGTTCTACAGCCATCCGAAAGTGCGCGGCTTTTATCGGGACCCGGTTATTCAACGTCAACTTGAAGAGCGTTTCGCTGCGATTGGCGAGGTGGCGCGTTCGGCGGATATCCGATTGTCTTTTCACCCGGGCCAATACTGTGTGTTGGGTTCGGATAAACCATCGGTGGTGGAAAACAGCATCGCCGAGTTTGAATACCACGCCGACATGATTCGGATGATGGGCTACGGACGGCGCTTCCAGGATTTCAAATGCAACGTGCACATCGCTGGGCGCCTGGGAGGCGAGGGGATTCGTGGGGTCTGGCCGCAACTGTCGGAAGTGGCACGCAATTGCATCACGTTTGAAAACGAGGAGAAGACTTACGGCGTGGATGATTGCCTGCAACTCGCTGACCTTGCCCCCGTCGTGCTGGACATTCATCACTGCTGGATCAACGAAAATGATTACATCGCGCCGGACTCCCCGCGAGTCGATCGCATCATCGAAAGTTGGCGTGGGGTTCGGCCCACCATGCATTACTCGCAGCCGCCGGAGCGCCTTCAGGAGTTGGGTTTCGATGCGGACCGCAAGCTTGAGATGGAGGCGTTGTTGAAGGCCGTTTCCAAACGTGATTTGTACGGCCACAGTGATCAAATGTGGAACGGCTGGACCAACACTTACGCGCTCAGGTTCCTGGACCGTTTCGACATTATGTTGGAGGCGAAAGATAAGAACCTGGCGGCGCAGGCGTTCTATGAAAATGTTGCGCGGCCGTATCTTGCTGCGCTGTCTACTTAAGCGAACTTCAGACCACTGAACAGCATCATGCAACCCCACAGCAGTATCGGGCAAAAGCTTAACGGCGCATGCCGTTAAGGTGCTTCCTGAAAGCCCTTACCCGTTGAACTGCTGTGAGGTACATCTGATGAAGTGGATGAGTTTGGCTTGGCGCGTCCAGGTTCTCGCGTTGTCTTTAATATTTTCAACGGCCCACGCCTGGGCCTCGGAGAACACTCAAAACACCAACACGGATCTGGTTCGCCAGGCATTCGCTAACTGGCAGCAAGGAAAAGGCTCGGCGTTCGATCTGCTGGCGCCCGATGCCAAATGGACCGTGGCCGGCACGAGCCCCGTTTCTGCTGTCTACGCCAGCAAGGCTGAGTTGGCCCAAGCCGTGCGGCCAATTACTGCGAGGCTGGCAACGCCAATTGTCCCTACGGTGCGCAGTATCGTTGCCGAGGGCGATGTCGTGGCGGTTCTTTGGAGTGGAACGGCCACGGCGCTGGATCACAAACCCTACGACAACACCTATCTGTGGCACATGACATTCAAGAGTGGCCAGATCGTTGAAGTGACGGCTTTTCTGGATACCTACGCCTTGGACGACCTCATGCGACGGGTGAAACCCGCCCACTGACGGCCTGCATGCCTCATGCGTTCGAGCGTCCGTTTGATGGGAGCGTTGCCAAATCCCTTGCGCAACGCGCCCTTTCTGTTTGAGCCCGCCGCCGCTTGCGCCTTTGAAACCTTTCCACATATGAATGCACCCAGCAGTCATCAAACAGAGGTTGTGAAAAAACACAACAAGAGTACCATCGGCCCGAAGACAAGGAAGCCCATGGATATACTCACGCCATCACGTTTTGACGACGCTGCGATTTTGTACCCGAACGACAAGGCCGGGCTTGATCGATGCCTGCGCATTTTGAGGATGGCGCGCCCCAAGGCGTTCGCCGACCTGCAAAAGCTTTTCGGTACGCACGGTGTCGATTTGTTCAAGCCCAGAGCCGCAATGAATTGGGTGGTGATCGACGTAGGCGGTAACAATCCCAGGGTGATAGGCGGCGTCAACTATGCCCGGCAGAAGTTCTACGTCAAACACATCTACACGCATGCCGATTACGACGTTGCCAACGTCTGGTATGCAAGAAACAAAGGGGTAAGACGATGAGCGCAGCCCGTAACGACCTTCAAACGGTGATCGCAACGCTTGGCGAGCTACACGCGGTACTGGATCGCCTGCGCGGTGAGTTTGTGTATGGGATCAAGACCCCTGCCGACTATGACCGTGCGACCGACCTGCTCGATGAACTCACTGACGGGCGCGAACTGAGCAAGACCGAGGAGAGAATTCTCGTTGAGCTCGAGGACGAAATCCTGGCCTACCAGCGCGACTCCGACCAGTTTCGCGAATCGAATGCTTCTTTTGAGATGACCTGTACGCCTGTGCAATTGATCAAGGACCTGATGGAGACGCTCGGGCTGACCGGTTCAGACCTCCCTGAAATCGGTGATAAAACGGCGGTGTCCAAGGTGCTCAATGGCGATCGGCCTATCAGTCACAAGATGGCGTACGCGCTGGCGGAGCGATTTGCGATGGAGCCGAGTGCTTTCTTGACCGCAGGCTCGATAGAGGCGGCTCATATCGAAACTGTTCGTCTTCCCGTCGGCAAAAATTCAGCGTATCACCGCTTTCGCAACGACCCGTTGACCGCCCATTCAGTGAAAGACCCCGGCGCTGGTGAGTACAAAGTGGTGACTTCGAAGGGCCGCAAAAAAACAGTCGAAGAGCCTGACAAAGGGTAGGGCAGTCGTCTGCTGATCAAGGGCCGGGGTCAGTTGACGCCCCACGGGAAGCCAGAATGATACGCACCCCCATCCCCACCCCAACCAACACAGCCGCAAGACCTGTCGTCTCCAGAGCTGTCGGCAGCCGGCCATGAAACCACAAGCCGAGCAACGTCGCGAACAACGACTCCAGAGCGATCAATTGCCCGGAAAGCACCATGGGCAGGCGCCGTGACGCTGCGTTCCAAGCCCAGGCCCCTATGACGGACGACATCAATGCGATAACGAAACCCCAGAGGTATAAACGCCCGGCAACGGAAACATGAAACCCCAGGCTCGGCAGTTTGAGCAGGTCGAGGGCTTGTACCGCCGGTAACAAGCACAAGGTGCCGATTCCGGCGCCGGCCATCATGAGACCGGTCCACGCGCCAGATGCATCGGCTGGCAGCTTAAGCAGCGCCCGCTGATTCAACCAACTGAATGCGAGCCACAACACCACGGCGCCAATTGAAAATAATAAGCCCATCAGCCACGAGCCATCGCTTGCGACGGGTTGGTGGATCGCGCCGAGATTCGACAGCAGAAGTCCAACCGTCAAGAAAACCAGCGGGATCGCCAATTTGTGCCATGGAAGGGTTTTGGTCGTGGCGTTGCCCAGCAGTGCCAGCAAGACCGGCACCACTCCAATAAAGGCGGGGGTCAGCACCGGCCCGCCGAAGATGATGCCGGCGGCGATACAGGCGCTGTAGCCGAGGTAGCCGATCACGCCCAGGCCTGCGGCCAGAAATACCTGGTTGGGGAGCAGGCGTCGAAGCTGGGCTCGGTAGATCAGCACGACAGCCAGGCCCAGGGCACCGGCGATCAAGAATCTTACGATCATCAAGTCATAGATCGTGTAGGCACCGGTGACGTAAGGCGCAATAAAGTTCAACGCCCAGCTCAGCGTCGCGACCACGGCGAGGGCCAATCCGCTGATGAGGTTCGAGTGGGCCCGGATCATCAGGCGTGCGCCCCGATGCACCGGCCATTGCAGCGAGTCCCTGAACGCTTTATAAAATCTCGCGCTGGCATCGCGTCCCTTCCGACCGTCGTTGGCGCTGGATATCTGACCTGCATGGAGCATCATCGTGAGCCAAATGTTTCCCCACCTCAACTCCCGAACTGACATTCGCCCCCACAGTACGTTTCGCGCGCTGCGACATGCCTTTAACCTCAGCTTCCTGGCGCTGCTCAGCGGCTGCGGAGCGCTGTCGGACGTCCGCTCTTTCTCCACTCCCTACTCAACGCCCGATGATGGTGAGACCGCGCGCTTGCGGGTGATCAGCGATGGCATGGTCAGGGCTGTCCCCAAGTCTGATTGCGTGGACTTCCGTCTGCCGGGCGCGGGGGTGATGGTGGCGTTCCGCGATGGGTACGCCAATCGCAACGGTGAGAACCTGGGCATGCCGGCTATCGGCAAATCCTCGCCCTCTACGGTAGTGACTGAGCTGCGAGTGCCCGCCGGAAAGCCCATCGCTTTTCATTACATCGGGGCTCAGTGCTACAACATGTTCAGCTTTGTCCCGGAGGCAGGAATGGATTACCAGCTGGAAGCGGCGGGGCGTCATGAATGTACAGTGACACTCCAGCAATTGCCTGCGGGATCGACGCAGCTCCCCCCTTCATTCTTGAGGGACAGCAAACTGTGTAGGGCAACGGATAACTTATAGCGTGGCGATTTTACGACCGATCAGATGGCCCCCATTCTTCCCTGTCAGGATCAGTCCATGCCGTTGAGCTTTCAAAAGATGCATGCCAATGGCGACGACTTCGTCATCGTCGACGCGCGAAACGCCGTTAACCCAATGACAAGTGCCATGGTCCAGCGAATGGGTAATCGGAACCGGGGCGTGGGCTTCAACCAACTCGCCGTGCTGCTCGATTGCGACGATGCTGATGCGCGCGTGATGTTCTGGAACGCAGATGGCTCCGCATTGGATGTCATATTCGACTGCGCATCTGGGAGCGCGGGGCGGGTATTGCGCTGGGTTCTGGTTCCTGTTCCTGCGGGGCGGTTGTCAACGGTATCCGTCGTGGTTTGTTGGACGATTCCGTCGAGGTTGAATGCGATGGCGCAAGCGTGACGGTGCAATGGGATGGCGTGGGTGCGGTCTTTCTTATCGGGCCGGTGGAGGCGAGTTTTTCAGGGACGATGAGTCAAGGCTGAGTCGGTAGCTTTCCACCCGACATAGTAAGGATCCGCAGGAAGTTCAGCTTGCTCGCCAACGTGGCAGCGAGTTACACACGGTCTTGATATTTGCACATTCCGTGGCGAGGGAGCTTGCTCCCGCTTCACGGGGGATAATACGGCCCTGCTTGAGGTCACAAGCGCTCCCCTCCATGATATTGGCGGCTGAGAAGGATCGAACGCAATGACAGATTGGCTGCAAAGTTATGGAGAAATGGCTGGCCGGGTACGCCGTCATGATTGGAACGGCACCTCCCTCGGACCTCTGGATAAGTGGCCCGATGTGTTGAAGACCACGGTGGCGCTGAGCCTTGCTTCTCATTTTCCCCAGGCCATCATCTGGGGGCCCGAACTGGTCACGCTTTACAACGATGCGTTCGCCCCCATTCTCGGCAGCAAACCCGAGGCGCTGGGCCGGCCGTTTGATGAAGTCTGGCAGGAAGCCTGGAGCGAAATCAGTCCGATCATGCAGGCGGCCTTTGAGGGGCAAGCCACCTTCATTGAGAACTTCCAGCTGGTCATTGAGCGCGGTGGTGGCCCTGAACAGGCCTATTTCACTTTCTGCTACAGCCCCATTCGTGACCAGTTCGGCAAGGTCGTGGGCGTTTTGGATACGGTCACCGAGACCACCTCCACGGTGTTCATGACTCAGCGGCTCGCGGTGCTTGATGCCATTGGCAGCGCCGTGGCGAATGCCACCGACCCGCAGACCATCATGGCGACCACTACGCGCATTCTGGCGGCGCACCTGAACTTGTCCAATTGTGCCTACGCGGACATGGATGAAGACGAAGACGGTTTCACCATTCGCGGCGATTGGGCGAGAGCCGGGTCGCCGAGCATCGTCGGACATTACCGACTGGCGGATTTCGGTCGACTGGCCGTGGCCAATCTGCGGGCCGGCAAGCCATTGGTGTTGAACGATAACCTGGCGGAGCTCGAGCCGGAGGAAGCGGCAGCCTTCCAATCGATTGGTATCGCGGCCACCATTTGCGTTCCGTTGATAAAGAACGGGCGTTTGACCGCACTGATGGCAATTCACGATAAAACGCCTAGGGTCTGGTCTTCCAACGATCTGGCGTTGCTGATGGAAGTTACGGAGCGATCCTGGGCCCACATCGAGCGCGCCCGCGCGGACGCCGCGGTACGTGAAGGCTTGGCCGCACTGGCTGAGTTGAATGCGACCCTGGAGCAACGGGTCGAGGAACGCACCACGCGACTGAAGCAGACCGAAGCGGCGCTTCGTCAGTCGCAGAAGCTCGAAGCCATAGGCCAGCTCACGGGTGGTGTAGCCCACGATTTCAATAATCTGCTGACAATCATCCGCTCCTCCGTCGATTTCCTGCGTATGCCCAATCTGTCCGATGAGCGCCGGCAGCGCTACATGTCAGCTGTTGCCGAGACGGTGGAGCGCGCGTCGAAGCTGACCAGCCAGTTACTCGCGTTTGCCCGCCGCCAGCCCTTGAAGCCGGAAGTCATCGAGGTGGGCAAGCAGGTGCAGAGCCTGGGGGACATGCTGGAAACCGTGACTGGCGCACGCATACGCGTCAAGGTCGAGCTGTGCGACCGGCCTTGTTATATCTGCGCTGATTTAAGCCAGTTCGAAACGGCCATCATCAACATGGCGTTGAACGCCCGGGATGCCATGAACGGCCAGGGAACGCTGTGGCTCAGGCTCAATTGCGGTGCCGGCATACCGCCGATCCGCGGCCATGCCGGGGCAGCGCAGGCTTTTGCTGCCATTACCCTGGAGGACACCGGCACCGGGATCGCTCCGGAGATACTCGAACACATCTTCGAACCGTTTTTCACCACCAAGGAGGTGGGCAAGGGTACGGGGCTGGGGTTGTCCCAGGTGTTTGGTTTCGCCAAACAGTCGGGTGGCAACGTCGACGTTTCCACCGTTGTCGGAAAGGGGACCCGGTTCACCTTGTATCTTCCGGAAGTGGAAGCTCAGGAAGTGCATTTGCCTCCCATGGAAGAAACCCCGCATTTGAGGTTGGAAAAGGGCCGACGCCGGATACTGGTCGTGGAAGACAACCTGGAAGTCGGGCGTTTCGCCAACCAGATTCTGCAAGACCTGGGGTACGAAACGGCCTGGGCGACCAACGCTGAGCAGGCACTGGAGATGGTTGGCCAGGATGCGATGGCGTTCGATGCGATATTTTCCGATGTCCTTATGCCTGGCATCAGTGGCATTGCGCTGGCCAGGCAACTGCGCCAGCGTCGCCCGGATCTACCAGTGGTGTTGACGTCTGGCTACAGCGAAGAGTTGGCTCGTAGCGGACATGAGGGTTTCGAGTTTTTGTCCAAACCTTATTCCGCCGATCAGGTTTCCCGTGTATTGAGCCGGACGATGCTGGGCACCGAATGAATGTTTTCTTTTTGAAACAGCGGATTCCATTCGTCGGTCAAGGGTGTCAACGAACAGGCAGTCTGTTGATGACCGACTAGTCTCTTTGCTGTGAGGATCGATATTTCCAGGCGATCGTTTGTTGCCGGTATCGACCTTGACGAAAGGGGAAATGCGATGGGAGCACCGTACAGCGAGGAAAACGGAGCCGCGTATCCGGTCAACGAAGGACTGCAATGTGGCCAGTCGGCGTATCGATCAGACTTTGGCGATGAGCCAATCAAGTCCATCCGGACGAAGGTTGCCAAAGTGCAGCGAGGGGAAAGGGCCAAGTTCTTGCCCAAGGTACCTATCAGGAAATAACGTAAGCACAGCCCCGTCACCGAATGGGGCTTTTTTTTGCAGATATTTTTAGAGAATTGGACGTTTCGTAAATATTTTTAATCTTTTTCCTACAGACAATTGCTTTCACGTTTCTTTCACACTCGCACGCGTAGTCTCAGCTCATCCGTTAGAAAGCAGTACCTGCCCGTTTCCCCAGCGGGCTTTTTTTTGCCTGTCATAAAACTACCCTCGTGTTTGTGGTCCAACCGTCATGGCTGACGCGGTTTGGCGTACACTCGCGCCCGCGCGCACCGGCTATCTCTCCCCGATGCGGCATTCTTGAGGTTTTTATCATGCGTTTGACTTTGTCCACCTTGGTGCTTGGGCTTGTGGTCGCTCAGGGCGCAATGGCCGCTGGCGACGGTACCGCTGCGGTCGGCGGTGGTCTTGGCGGTGTCTTGGGTAACGTGGTCGGCCAGCAGATGGGCGGCAGCACAGGCGCTGCGATTGGCGCCGGTGTCGGTGGCGCAGCCGGCAGCGCGGTGGGGGCTCGCAAGGGCAGCCGTACGGAAGCGGCCATTGGCGGTGGCCTGGGTTCGGCCGGCGGTTCGATTGTGGGCAATCGCCTGGGCGGTTCCACCGGGTCGACTATTGGTGCGGGGGTCGGCGGTGCGGCTGGCGGAGCATTGGGCAGCAACCTGTCCAACGATAACGACGGCCATTCCGGTGGCAAGAAGAAGCACAAGCACAAGAGAAAACACCGCTGAGCGGACGCTTGCTTGAAGAAACCCGGCCTTGTGCCGGGTTTTTTCTTATTGGGTATTTTCCGGAACGTTTGCCCTACCACCGCCTCGAACGCATACACACTTGCGATAGTGAGGTCTGCCATGACGCCGGAAACCGAAGGCAAGGAAGAAAAAGGCCCCTCGGGCGTTCCGTTCATCAACGATCCGGGCGTGAATGACCCGGGCAATGAAGATCCAGGTTCGCTGATGGACGACGCTCAGGTTCCGCTGATCGAGGGCGAAGATACTGAGCTTGAAGATGAGTCCTACGATTGAAGCTGCCCAAGCGCAGCGCCGATGTCCTCGTAAAACTGCATGACCAGGAGATTTGCCATGACTGCCGACTCGCCTGTCCCAGACGACGATGAAACCCCGGAATACCCGCTGCCATCGCCAACCGACTCCCTGAGCCGCGATCAGCGTCCACCTGAGGACGAGGAGGCCGGTGTAGAACAAGTACCAAGCGACGACCAGGATGTCGAGGCGACTCCGGACGACCCGGACATTGCCGGTGACGACGCTTCCGGCAAGCCAAGCTGATTGACTATCCGCCCGTCGATTTTGCGGCACCATCGGCGTGCCAGGGGGGCCAGACATCAGGTAGTCATCTTAAAAGGAGATTGACCATGATGAAGTCACACCTGAAGGCTTTGGCACTCGCCGGTGTTCTTTGTGCCAGTCCATTGGCGGTTTTCGCCCAGTCCTCGGACGACGCGCCTGTGGATAAGGGAGGCATGCCGCCCTCGACCCAGATGGACGCCGGATCCACCACCGAGCAGACCGGCAACGCCTTGCCTCCCGGTTCTGTGGGTGGCGGCAATGGTGGCGATGCCAGCGGCAGCAGCACCAGTCCGGGAACCGGCAGTGGCTCGACCAGCGGTGGCAGCACGATGGGCGGCGGATCTTCCGGCTCAAGCAGTGGAACCGGTAGCAGCAGCGGTGGCAGCTCAAGCGGCGGCGGCTCCGGCTCCGCCTCCGGTTCGGGTGCCTCCGGCGGCTAAGCACAGCCCATTGTCGATAGCCTTGTGTTCGTGGCGAGGGAGTTTCTCCCTTTGGGGGCTAAGCGCCCCCAAAGGGAACCCGTCGCCGCCCGGTCAAGCAGCAGCTCATCCCTCGCCACCTCGTTAGGAAAATTTCCCATTGCCTGCATCCAGCGCGCCTCGTTATTCTGCTGAATCCTTTAAGGCGAACACGTTGCGCTGGCCGCACCTGAGCCCTCCCTGAAATGTTGTGTTAATAACGGATCAGATGCGATGAATGCACCGCTGAAAAAGTTTGGCCCGATCAAAGCTGTGATCTTCGACATGGATGGCCTGCTGTTGGACACCGAAGGCATCTATACAGAGGTTACGTCCATCATTGCCGAGCGCTACGGGCGTACGTTCGACTGGAGCCACAAGCAGAACATCATCGGGCGCGGCGCGGGTGACCTGGCTCGTTATGTGGTTCAGGCGCTGGAGCTGCCGATCACCCCCGAAGAGTTCCTGGTCATCCGCGAACCGCTGATGCGCGAACGTTTTCCTCATGCCCTGGCGATGCCCGGCGCTGAAGAGTTGGTGCGCCATTTGAAGGCCCACGACGTGCCCATCGCGGTAGGAACCAGTTCGGCGCGCCAGTCGTTCGAGCTGAAAACCACGCTGCACCGGGACTGGTTCGCGCTGTTCGATTTCATCGTGACGGCGGATGATCCGGAAGTGGGCGCGGCCAAGCCGGCGCCGGATATCTTCCTCACCGCGGCCCGTCGCCTCGGCGTTGCGCCGAAAGATTGTCTGGTCTTCGAGGACTCGCCGTTCGGCGTGACGGCGGCAAAAGCTGCGGGCATGACCGCTATCGCTATTCCGGATTCGGCCATGGCTGACGAGAAGTATGCCCATGCCGACGGGATCATTCGCTCGCTCAAGCTTTTCCAGCCAAGCCTGTGCGGTTTGCCAGAGATGGAATGGGCCTGACGACACAATGCGAGGCAACAAAAAACGCCGGTCATGGCTCAACCATGACCGGCGTTTTTGTGTGGCTTGGGATCAGGCGCCAAAACCGCCGTCGATGGTCAGGCTGGCCCCGGTGATGTAGGCCGCTTCCGGGCCCGCCAGATAGGCGACGAAGCTGGCGATTTCTTCCACCGTGCCATAACGCCCTACAGCCATGAGGTCCATCAGGCTGGACGCGAAGTCGCTGTCTGCTGGGTTCATGTCAGTGTCCACCGGGCCGGGCTGCACGTTGTTGACGGTGATACCCCGTGGGCCGAGGTCGCGCGCCAGGCCTTTGGTCAGGCCCACCAGCGCGGATTTGCTCATGGCATAAGTCGCGCCGCCGGCGAAGGGCATCCGGTCGGCGTTGGTGCTGCCGATATTGATGACTCGACCGCCTTCGGTCATGTGGCGCGCGGCGGCCTGGGTGGCGACAAATACGCTGCGCACGTTGACGGCCAGGGTCTGGTCGAAGTCTTCAAGCTTGAACTCGTCCAGCGGTGCCATTGCCAGGATGCCAGCGTTGTTGACCAGGATGTCCAGCCGGCCAAAAGCGTCCACAGTCGCATCGACGGCGCTGCGGATGGCGTCGGCGTCAGCGCTGTCAGCCTTGATCGCCAAGGCCTTGCCACCGGCTGCGATGATGCTGTTCTGCAGTTCTTCGGACTTGGCGGCGGAACTGACGTACGTGAAGGCGACTGCAGCGCCTTGCGCAGCGAGGCGCTTGACGATGGCGGCGCCGATGCCGCGGGAACCGCCTTGGATCAAGGCGACTTTACCGTTAAGTGTCTGATTGCTCATGGAGGTCTCCAAAAATGCCGAGGCGAGGTGCCGCGGTTGATGGGGCGAGTATCAAGACTCGGCTAACGGCTGTGTAGACCTCCTTTGATATAGTCTGTGTAAACCAAAAGTTTATAGTGGGCGCCATGGAGACTTTCAGCAGTATCGAATGCTTTGTCCGCAGCGCCGAGGTCGGCAGTTTTGCCGAGGCTGCGCGACGCTTGAGCCTGACCCCGGCGGCGGTGGGCAAAAGCGTGGCCAAGCTTGAAGCCCGCCTGGGCGTACGGCTGTTCCAGCGCAGCACTCGCAGCCTGACACTGACCGAGGCCGGCCAGTTGTTCCTGCGAGAAGTGGGCAGCAGTTTCAATACGATCCAGAACGCCGTCGCCAACCTGGCCAGCGCCGGTGGGCAGCCGGCCGGTACGCTGAAGGTGAGCATGGGCACGGCGTTCGGGCGATTGTTTGTCGTGCCGTTGCTGGGGGAATTCCTGCGGCGGTATCCGGCGATCAACCCGGACTGGCATTTCGATAATCGCCAGGTGGACCTGATCGGGCAGGGCTTCGACGCGGCCATCGGGGGTGGGTTCGAGCTGCCTCAAGGCGTGGTGGCGCGCAAACTGACGGTGGCACATCGGGTGTTGGTCGCGTCCGAAGGTTATCTACAGAATCATGCTGCGATCACTGAGCCGCAAGATCTGGCGCACCATCAAGGCATCCTGATTCGTTCGCCACAGACCGGGCGTGTCCGCTCCTGGCAACTGACCCATCGCAACCGGGAACATAGCCCGCTGATGCTCAAGGCGCGCATGACCATGAGTGACTCGGAAGCCGACTGCGCGGCTGCCGCCCAAGGGTTGGGGATCGGGCTGGTGAGCATGCCGATCGCCATTCCTTTCCTGGACTCCGGGGTGTTGCAGCGAGTCCTGCCAGACTGGTACGTCGATGACGGCAACATTTCCATTTATTACGCCGAGCACAAACTGCTGCCGGGCAAGACCCGGGCGTTCGTGGATTTCATCATTGAACAGTTTGCCGAGCAGGGGCTTGCGCAGCGGTTCAGCGCGGTCTGAAGTTTGAACTCATCGCGCAAACCGACCCGGCCAGCCAATGATGGTCTTCGGCCGAGGCGTCGCGTAGGTGCGTACTTTTGACGTCGACAAGCCCAGGCGCACCAGTGATTCGGCGATGGTCACCGCTGCGGTTACCCCATCGACCACCGGCACGCCAGTGCGCTGGCGGATCTGTTCAGCGAGCCCGGCCATGCCACCGCAACCCAGGCAGATGACCTCGGCCTTGTCCTGGCTGACCGCCAGTTCGGCCTGGTACACGATGGCTTCGAGTGCCCGTTGTGGATCCTGCTCAAGTTCCAGCACCGCCAGGCCACTGGCCCGCACCGAGGCACAGCGGTCGAACAGACCTGAGAGTTTGAGGCGGTCCTCGATCAGCGGCACCGTGCGGTCCAAGGTAGTGACAACCGAATACGCATGACCGAGGAACATCGCGGTGCTGGCGCCGGCATCGGTGATGTCCACCACCGGCACGTTGAGCAGCTCCTGCAAACCTTCACGGCCATGTTCGCCATAACCGGCTTGGATTACTGCGTCGAACGGCTGGTCGTAAGACATCACCCGGTCCATCACGGCGATTGCTGCCAGATAGCTTTCAAAGTTGCCTTCGATGGAGTCGGCACCAAAATGCGGCGTCAACCCGATGATCTCGGTGCCCGGCGCGGCTACGGCCTGGGCCTGTCGGGCGATGGCCTGGGTGATGGATTCGGTGGTGTTGACGTTGACGACAAGAATTCGCATGAGCTGTCCCTTTTAAACACATACATAAGCGGCCCGCACCTGACGGGCCACTGGTCATGGATCAATGGCTGACGTTATCCACGGCGATGGATTCGCCGCTGACGTCCTCGTAATACGGCTGGCGCTTGGCAATGATCAGGTACAGCAACCCTGCAATCGAAGCGCCAATCAGCCAGGAAAACGCTGAAACGCTGTCGAAACCGGGCACCAGCGCCAGGATGATCGCGATCAGCGCCGCTGGAATGAACGCCGCCACCGCTCGCAGATTGACCCCATTGCTGTAGAAATACGCACCATTTGGGTCCTCGCTGTACAGTTGCGGCACGTTGATGCGGCCTTTTCGCAGCAACCAGTAATCGACCATGATCACGCCGTACAGCGGCCCGAGCAGGGCGCCGAGGCCGGACAGGAAATACACAATCACTAGCGGGCTGTTGTACAAGTTCCACGGCAGGATCAGTACGGCAATGGCGGCGCTGATCAGCCCGGCGCGACGAAAGGTCAGGTATTTGGGCGCCAGGTTGCTGAGTACGAAGGCCGGGGCGACGAAGTTGGCCATGATGTTCACCGCCACGGTCACGATCAGGAACGCCAGGCAACCGAGCACCAGGAAAAAGGTGTTGGGGATCGAGGCGATGACCTGGGTCGGGCTTTCGATGATCTGTCCGTTGATCTGGAACTGCGCACCACACAGCAGGATGGTAATCGCGGCAAACAGCAGAATGTTTACCGGCAAGCCCCAGAAGTTTCCGACGACTATGGTCCGACGGCACGGCGAGGACCGGGCGAAGTCGCAGAAATTGAGAATCAACGTGCCATAGATGGCCAGCCACAACGCGCCACCGGCGAAAATGTTGCGCCACATCTCGCCGCCGGTCAGCGGTTCGCGGATTGACCAGGCGATGGTGGCATCGGCCTGGAAGTACATCCAACCGGCCAGCGCCGCGACTGTCACCAGGATGACTGGCCCGGCAAAGCCTTCGTAACGGCGCACCGTTTCCATGCCGTACGCCAGGATCATCAGTTGCACGAACCAAATCGCCACGAAGCACACCCAGCCGAGGCTCGACAGCCCAAGGATCGAGTTGTGATCGTACTCGGCGAAGCCTGGATGGATCGCGGTCAACAGCACGCGGAACACCACGGACGCCAAGTACGTCTGAATGCCGAACCAGGCGATGGCAATGACTGCCCTGATCAGCGCAGGAATCTGCGCGCCATGGATGCCAAAACTGATTCGGCTGATGACGGGAAACGGCACCCCGGTCTTTTGTCCCATGTAGCCGGACAGGTTCATGAAGCCATACACCAACGCTGCGCCGATTCCCAGGGACAGGAGGATCTGCCAGCCACCCAGGCCCAGTGCGTACAGGCCGATGGCAAATGAGTAATTGGCGATGTTGTGCACGTCGTTGGTCCACAGGGCGAAGATGCTGTAGCGGCCCCAGCGTCGGCCTTCGGCCTTGGTCGGTGCGAGATCCTTGTTGTGTAGCCTGGGACTCAACGTGGGAAGGACTGCGGTTGGGTCATCAAAGGCAGTAGTCGGAGAGGGCAGATCCAGCGCGATGTTATTAGAGAGACTTGTACGCATTCCGGCAGGCTCCTGATTCTCAAGGCCGCGATGACTGTGCATGAGCGCGGGGCTCGGCAGATCTTCGTCGCAGCGGGATGAGCAATCATTGATTACGGGGCATCTGCAGCCTGTACGGGATAGGGCGCTTCAGGCTGTCGGATCTAAAGTGTGTGTACGTTTTCGTATAGTTGTATACAAAACGCGTGTCGACCAAAGCCAGTTTTATGCCAGTCCGGCATCTATAAAACGCCTGCTTAATTTCGTTTCGTTATCTGTCGCGACTAACTCGCTGAAATACAAGTTTTAAAAATTGACCGTTTGAACAGGTATTTCTAAAAGCGAGGCGAGTGCGAGGACGGCCAGACAGACTGACCGTGGGACGGGGTGTAACTTTTTCGGGCAGGGTGGGCGGCGAGTGCACACAAAAATGCCACCTGAAGTGACATTTTTGTGTACAGGGAGGGCGTCTCGTCAGAGCGTCTTGGATTTGGCGATGATGTTGCCGGCGTGCAGCCCACATTCCTTCTGCGTAGCTTCTTCCCACCACCAACGACCTTCCCGCTCATGCTGGTTCGGCAGGACCGGACGGGTGCAAGGCTCGCAGCCGATGCTGATGAAGCCGCGTTCATGCAGGCTGTTGTAAGGGAGCTCCAGCATACGGATGTAGCCCCAGACTTCTTCGCTGGTCATTTGCGACAGCGGGTTGAATTTGTACAGGGTGCGCTCGGGAGTGGAAAATGCTGTATCGATTTCCAACACTGCCACCTGGCTGCGGGTGCCGGGGCTCTGGTCGCGGCGCTGGCCGGTGGCCCAAGCGCGGACATCGGTCAGCTTGCGTCGCAGCGGCTCGATCTTGCGGATGCCGCAGCATTCGCCGTGGCCATCCTTATAGAAGCTGAACAAGCCTTTTTCCTTCACGAAGGGTTCAAGTTTCGTGTAGTCCGGCGAGACCAGCTCGATCTCGATCTTGTAGTGCTCGCGCACCTGGTCGATGAAACGATAGGTCTCCGGATGCAGGCGACCGGTGTCGAGGCTGAACACTTTGACGTTCTTGTTCAGTTTCCAGGCCATATCCACCAGCACCACGTCTTCGGCGCCGCTGAAAGATATCCACAGATCGTCGCCGAACTCGGCGAAGGCCAGCTTGAGGATGTCCTGCGGGGACTTGTTGGCATAGGTCGTGGCGAGTTCCACGACGTCAAACGTTGGGCTCATCAGGGCGGTTTCCTACAGGTCGGTGGCGCTGGGCGCTCTATATGGGGCTGATGGTAACAAAAAGCTGCCGGGGCTGGCGCGCTCCTGTGCGTTGCGCAGGCTTCGGCGAATGGCTAGAGTCGGCAGTCCTTTGGTTCGCTCAACCGATAAACATCAAAAAATGGGAGTGTCTTGTGGAAATTGCCTGTCTCGACCTGGAAGGTGTGCTGGTCCCGGAGATCTGGATCGCCTTCGCTGAAAAAACCGGGATTCAATCCCTCAGGGCAACCACTCGGGACATCCCCGACTACGACGTGCTGATGAAGCAGCGGTTGCGCATCCTCGATGAGCATGGCCTCAAGCTCTCCGACATTCAGGAGGTGATCGCCACCCTCAAGCCACTGGACGGTGCTATCGAATTCGTCGATTGGCTGCGCGAGCGCTTCCAGGTGGTGATTCTTTCCGACACGTTCTATGAATTCTCTCAGCCGTTGATGCGTCAGCTGGGCTTTCCGACGTTGCTTTGCCACCGGCTGATTACCGACGATGGCGGGCGGGTGACGGGCTATCAGTTGCGTCAGAAGGATCCGAAACGGCAGTCGGTCCTGGCCTTCAAGAGTCTGTACTACCGTGTGATTGCGGCGGGGGATTCCTACAACGACACGACGATGCTGGGTGAAGCCGACGCGGGGATTCTGTTCCATGCGCCTGACAATGTGATCCGCGAATTCCCGCAGTTCCCGGCGGTGCACACCTTTGCCGAGTTGAAGCAGGCGTTCATCAAGGCTTCGAACCGCCCGCTGAGTCTGTAGACCTGAGCGGGTGATCGTTCCTACGTGAGCGTGGGAGCGATCACTGAAGTCCTAAAGTTCCTGCAGGGTTTCGAGCAAGACCCGGACTTTGGTCATCGATTCCTGATATTCGGCCTCCCAATCCGAGTCCGCGACAATCCCGCCGCCACCCCAGCAGCACACCTGCCCATCCTTGACCAGCAAACTGCGGATGGTGATGGAACTGTCCATTTCTCCGCGCACGTCCAGGTACAGCAATGAGCCGCAATAGAGTCCGCGTCGGGTCGGTTCGAGTTCGTCGATGATCTGCATGGCGCGGATTTTCGGCGCGCCGGTGATCGAGCCGCCGGGAAAGCTGTTGGCGATCAGGTCAAGGGCGTCCTTGTCGTCGGCCAGCTCGCCGGTCACGCTACTGACCAGGTGATGCACGTTCGGGTAACTTTCCAGGCTGAACAACTCCGGCACTCGTACCGAGCCAACGCGGCAGGTGCGGCCCAGATCATTGCGCAGCAGGTCGACGATCATCAGGTTTTCCGCCCGGTCCTTCGGGCTGGCCAAAAGATCAGCGGCGTGGGCGGCGTCTTCCTCGGGCGTTGTGCCACGGGGCCGGGTGCCCTTGATCGGTCGGGTTTCCACTTGGCCCTCGCTGACCTTGACGAAGCGCTCCGGGGACAGGCTCAGCACCGCGCCGCCATCGGGCAGGCTCTGGAAGCCGGAAAATGGCGTCGGGCACGCGGCTCGCAGCGCCTGGTAAGCGGCCCAGGCGTCACCCTGGCAGGGGGCGCGAAAACGTTGGGCAAAGTTGACTTGGTAACAATCGCCGGCCTGGATATAGGCCTGGATACGCTCGAATGCTTGCCGATAGTCCTCGGCGCTGAGGTCGGGCGTCATCGGGCCTTGGAGGTTGAACGCAGTGACGGGCGCCGTGTTTGGACGGGCGAACAGCTCGATCAGTCGCTGGCGTTCGCTTTCGCCGCAGTGGGGATGGAAGACCAGTTGGCTTGTGCGGGCCTGATGGTCGGTGATCAGCGCCCAGTCATACAGGCCGAAGCACGCGTCTGGCAGTTGCAGGTCGTCCTTGGCATGGGAAGGCAGGGCCTCCAGATACCGGCCAAAGTCATAACTCAGATAGCCGATCAGGCCACCGGCGAATGGCAGTTGCACCGTGGCGGGCAGATCTGCGTGGCCCAGTTGCGTCAGATGCATCCGAAGGCGTTGCAGGAAATCGCTGCCACTTTCGTCCGGTAACACCGCCAGTTGCACCAGCGACCAAGCGCTGAGCAGGTCGTACCGCCCGCGCTCGGCACTCGGCCGGCCGCTATCGAGCAGCACGCTGCCGGGAGCATGGCGGATCGCCGCGAAGTAGTCGGCGGGGTTGGCACGGTAGGGCAACGAGTGTACGGAGCAGGTTGGCATGGGCGGGGCGGGTCAGCCGTTCAGGCGGGGTGGCGATTGTAATCCCCAGTTGGATTTGCTCCTAGGGGGATGTCGGTATTGAACATCTCTTAAGGCTCAATGGACCGTGGCGAGGGAGCAAGCTCCCTCGCCACGGGGGCAATCTTCAATCCTCAGCTTACTTCAAGCCTCAACCCTCAACCGGCGGAATATGCCCAAACAGCTCCTGGGCAAACGCCACGCGTTCTTCCACGGTTTCGATGACTCCCCGGGCCTTGAGCTCTTCCAGGCGAGCTTCCACCGCATGGGTGCGCAAGGTCAGGCCGCAGTCGTTGGCAATCTGGATGTTCAACCCGGGCCGAGCGTTGAGCTCGAGAATCAACGGGCCCTTTTCCTGATCCAGCACCATGTCCACGCCAATGTAGCCCAGCCCGCACAGCTCATAGCAACCGGCGGCCAGTTTCATGAAACCGTCCCAATAGGGCAGTTGCACGCCATCCACTGCGTTGGTGGTGTCGGGATGCTTGGTAATGATGTTGTTCAGCCAGGTACCGCGTAGCGTCAGGCCCGTAGCGAGGTCAACGCCGACGCCGATGGCGCCCTGGTGCAGGTTGGCCTTGCCGCCGGATTGGCGGGTCGGCAAGCGCAGCATGGCCATCACCGGATAGCCCATCAGCACGATGATGCGGATGTCCGGCACGCCTTCGTAGCTGATGCTCTTGAATATCTGGTCCGGCGTCACGCGGTATTCGATCAATGCCCTGTCACGATGCCCGCCGAGGGAATACAGGCCGGTGAGGATGCTCGAAATGTGGTGCTCGATTTCCTCATGGCTGATGATCTTGCCGGACACGGTTCGATAGCGCCCCTCGAAGCGGTCGGCAATCACGATGATGCCATCACCGCCCGCGCCTTGGGCCGGCTTGATCACGAAATCGGTACGCCCGCCGATGATTTCGTCGAGCTTGTCGATTTCCTTCTCGGTGGAGATCACTCCATACAGCTCCGGTACGTGAATACCGGCAACGATCGCCCGCTCCTTGGTGATGATCTTGTCATCGACGATGGGATACAGGCTGCGCTTGTTGTACTTGAGCACGTAGTCGGCGTTACGCCGGTTGATGCCCATGATGCCCCGGGCTTCCAGGGCCTTCCAGGTCTTCCAGAGGCCGAACATCAGGAGTCAGCCTTGACGAAAGCCTTGAACCGTACCAGCTCGGTCAGGCGGTAGCCGCGATAACGACCCATGGCCAGCATGAAACCCACCAGGATCAGCAGGATCGCCGGGAACGTGAACACGAAATACACCAGTTCCGGCACGCTCATGATCAGGTGCGCCAGGGAGGCGGCGAACAGCGTGCCAATGGCGACTTTCATCGCGTGGCCGGCGCCGCGTTCTTCCCAGGTGATGGACAGGCGTTCGATGGTCATGGTCAGGATCACCATCGGGAACAGCGCCACCGACAAGCCGCGCTCCAGGCCCAGCTTATGGCTGAACAGGCTGATGGCGGCGATCAGCACCACCACGAACGTCAGCACCACCGAAAGCCTTGGCAGCATTTGCAGCTTGAGGTGCTCCAGGTACGAACGCAGCGACAAGCCCAGCGTAGTGATCACCGTGAACAGAATGATCCCGAAGCCCAGTTGGGTTTCGCGGAACGCCAGGGCGATCAGCACCGGGGTGAAGGTCCCGAGGGTTTGCAGGCCGATCAGGTTGCGCAGCACCAGGATCACCAGCACGCCGATGGGGATCATCACCATGATCATGAAGGTTTGCTGGGTCTGTAGCGGCAGGCCATAGAGCGAGTATTCGAGGAAGTTGGCGTCAGTGTTCTCGTCCGTCAGCTTGGCCAGGCGAATGGCGTTCATTTCGCTGTTGTTCATGCTGAAGGTGACGGTGGCTTTCTTGCCGCCATCGACGGTGATCAGGTTCTCATCGCCGGTCCACCACAACAGACGGTCGGTGGGCAGGCCTTGCTCGCCGGAATCCGGATTGAAGTACAGCCAGTCGGTGCCGTTGAAACTGCGCAGCCACAGCTCAGGCGTCTGCGGCTGGTCGGCGACCAGGCGGATGGTATGGACTTTTTCCACCGGCACGTGGGCGATGGACAGCACCAACTCGACGATTCTTGCTTTGTTGCTTGAGGACGGATCGCCGGCCAGCAACAGCTTGACGTTGTCGTCGTTGAGGTTGTTGACCCGCTTGATCGCTTCGCTGATGAAGGTCTCGACGTCGGCCGAATGCTGGCGGATCGGCGCGAGCAGTGCTTCGGCGGCGAGCTTTTCCGGGCCTTCGACGGCGATGCTGTCGCGGAAGGTCGGGCCCTTTATCTTGGTTTTCTCGGCGCTGTAACGCTTGGTCAGCACCAGGCGGTAATACAGGGTCTGGTTGCCTTTGGCACGACGGGCCGACCACGTCACCTTGCGATTGCCGTCGACCCGGTTCACCGCAACGCCGTAATTATTGGAAATGAAACTCTCATTGAGGCTCACATAATCGCGGCTCAAGGGCGGCACGAACATCTGGATCTTCACCGGATCCTTGGCGTTAGGCACGAATTCGACCTTGGCATCAATGTTCCACAAGTCGTCGGTGGCGTCTTCGGTGACTGGGATGCCGAGCACGAAAATCTGATAGGCCGTCACCGACAGGCCCAGCACCACCAGGATGGCGATCAGCATTTTCAGATGGAGGGTAAGGGAGCGCATTGGAATTACTCTGCGGTATGAGCGGCATTGGCGCAGGCGGGTTTGCCGGCAGCGTATTTAAGACTGGGGTCGACCAGCGCATCGAAACGCTTGAGCGCTTCGGAGCCGATCAGCAACGGGTATTGGAAGGCGCTGCGGTCGGTCAGGTTCACTTCGATGCTGCGCAGGGCAGAACCCATGCAGATGTCGAGTTCGATGACCGGCCGGGCCGTGTATTTCTTGCCTTCTTCCGGGTCGTAGTCACCGGCGCGGCGCTTGATCTTGCTGACTCGGGCCAGCGGGCGTTCGATGGGGTGCGAATGGGCCGCGTCGATGGCTAGGTAAAAACGCACCCAGGATTCGCCATTGCGCTTGAAACGCTTGATGTCCCTGGCGCTGAGGGATGCGGTCTTGGCGCCGGTGTCGAGCTTGGCGGCGACCTCGAGGTCTATGCCTTGCAGCGCTGCATATTCGTTGAGGCCGTACACGGTTTTCTCACCCGCCGCGGCAAGCCCCGGCAGGCACAAGAAATAAAAAGCAGCGGATAAGGGCTTGAGTGTCATAGATCCTGGTGCGCAGCGTTCCGTTTTCGGTTCAGGCCCTGGCATTACTGCACAAGCTCCCTAGGTTGCCTCCTCTATATAGGAAGAGCGGCAATTGCGGCGGCATTCTAGCACGGTGGTTTTCTGACGCCACCGCTGGCCGGGGGCTACGAGTCGTCGGTACCGTCGGTTATGGCAGGGGCGTTTATTAGACGATTGTCGACAATACCTATTTTTGTTTTGACGTTAAGGCAGGCAGCGGGTAGTTTTCGCCATATTGACCTCCAAGGTGTCGACAATATGCTCGATCAGCTCGAAACGCCGGTTCCGGTCCAGGACGATGTCGAGACCCTCTCGGAGAACGTCTTCCGGCGCATCCAGGCGGCTATCGTCAAAGGCGAAATCGCCCCGGGCAGCAAGATCTCCGAGCCCGAGCTGGCCCGGACCTACGGTATCAGCCGCGGGCCGCTGCGCGAGGCGATCCACCGCCTGGAAGGCCAGCGCCTGCTGGTGCGAATCCCGCATGTTGGGGCGCGGGTGGTGTCGCTGAGTCATGCCGAACTGCTGGAACTCTACGAAATCCGTGAATCCCTGGAAGGCATGGCCTGCCGTCTGGCGGCCGAACGCATGACCCTGGAAGAAATCGACGAACTGCGCCGCGTGCTGGAAACCCACGAGCGCGATGCGGCGTTCCAGGCCGGTGTCGGTTACTACCAGCAGGAAGGCGATTTCGACTTTCATTACCGGATCATCCAGGGCAGTGGCAATCGCACCCTGACGCAAATGCTCTGCGGCGAGTTGTACCAACTGGTGCGCATGTATCGCATCCAGTTTTCCACCACGCCCAACCGTCCGCGCCAGGCCTTTGCCGAGCATCACCGGATTCTCGATGCTATCGCCGACCGTGATGGCGAACTGGCTGAATTATTGATGCGCCGGCACATCGGCGCTTCCAAACGCAATATCGCGCGCCATTTCCAGGACAGCGCCACCACTGAACGAGGTGAGTCATGAGTTCCAGCAAGAGCACGCCAGGCCAGCGTTTCCGCGAAGCGGTCGCCAGCGAACATCCCCTGCAAGTGGTCGGCGCCATCAACGCCAACCACGCGCTGCTGGCCAAGCGCGCCGGTTTCAAGGCGATCTACCTGTCGGGCGGCGGCGTGGCGGCCGGTTCCCTCGGCGTGCCGGACCTGGGCATCACCGGCCTGGATGACGTGCTGACCGATGTGCGCCGCATCACCGACGTCTGCGACCTGCCGCTGCTGGTGGACGTGGACACCGGGTTTGGTTCCTCGGCGTTCAACGTCGCCCGCACGGTCAAGTCGATGATCAAGTTCGGCGCGGCGGCGATTCATATCGAGGATCAGGTCGGCGCCAAGCGTTGCGGCCATCGTCCGAACAAGGAAATCGTCTCGCAGCAGGAGATGGTCGACCGCATCAAGGCCGCCGTCGATGCCCGCACCGACGACAGTTTCGTGATCATGGCGCGTACCGATGCCCTCGCGGTGGAAGGCTTGGAGTCGGCCCTGGACCGTGCGGCCGCCTGTATCGAGGCCGGTGCCGACATGATTTTTCCGGAAGCCATCACCGAGCTTGAGATGTACAAGCTGTTCGCCAACCGCGTGAAAGCCCCGATCCTGGCCAACATCACCGAATTCGGCGCGACCCCGCTGTACACCACCGAACAGTTGGCCGGTGCCGACGTGTCCCTGGTGCTGTATCCGTTGTCAGCGTTCCGCGCCATGAACAAGGCCGCCGAGAACGTCTACACCGCAATCCGCCGCGACGGCACACAACAGAATGTCATCGACACCATGCAGACCCGCATGGAGCTTTACGATCGCATCGACTACCACACGTTCGAGCAGAAGCTCGATGCGTTGTTCGCGGCGAAGAAGTAAGGCGCGACTCCCCTACAAATTCAAGAAAAATGGAGACAGCAAATGGCCGAAGCAAAAGTACTCAGTGGCGCCGGACTTCGTGGCCAGGTGGCCGGGCAAACCGCATTGTCCACCGTGGGCCAGACGGGCGCCGGCCTGACCTATCGCGGCTACGACGTTCGCGACCTGGCGGCTGACGCTCAATTTGAAGAAGTGGCTTACCTGCTGCTGTACGGCGAGCTGCCGACCCAGGCCCAACTGGATGCCTACACCAGCAAGCTGCGCCAGTTGCGCGACTTGCCGCAAGCGCTGAAGGAAGTGCTGGAACGTATCCCCGCCGACGCCCACCCGATGGACGTGATGCGCACCGGTTGCTCGTTCCTCGGCAACCTGGAACCCGAGCAGGATTTTTCCGAGCAGCACGACAAGACCGATCGCCTGCTGGCCGCGTTCCCGGCGGTCATGTGCTACTGGTATCGCTTCAGCCACCAAGGCCAGCGCATCGAATGCGTGACGGATGAAACCTCCATCGGCGGTCACTTCCTGCACTTGCTGCACGGCAAGAAGCCGAGCGAGCTGCACGTCAAGGTCATGAACGTATCGCTGATCCTTTACGCCGAGCATGAATTCAACGCCTCGACCTTCACCGCCCGGGTCTGCGCCTCCACGCTGTCGGACCTGTTCTCTTGCATCACCGCTGCCATCGGCTCGCTGCGCGGCCCGTTGCATGGCGGCGCGAACGAGGCGGCGATGGAAATGATCGAGCGCTTCGGCTCGCCCCAGGAAGCCATCGAAGGCACCCTCGGCATGCTGGCGCGCAAGGACAAGATCATGGGCTTCGGCCACGCGATCTATAAGGACAACGATCCACGTAACGAGGTGATCAAGGGCTGGTCGAAAAAACTCGCCGATGAAGTCGGCGACACGGTGCTGTTCCCGGTCTCCGAAGCCATCGACAAAACCATGTGGGAGCAGAAGAAACTGTTCCCCAACGCCGATTTCTACCATGCCTCGGCTTACCACTTCATGGGCATCCCGACCAAGCTGTTCACGCCGATCTTCGTTTGCTCGCGTCTGACTGGCTGGGCCGCCCACGTGTTCGAACAACGCGCCAACAACCGCATCATCCGACCGAGCGCCGAATACACCGGCGTCGAACAGCGCAAGTTCGTGCCAATCGAACAACGCTGAGCGGGAGGGCTCGCGCGATTACCATGATCGCTCCCATGCTCTGCGTGGGAGCGATCATGGTCGTGGCAAGCGCCTTTCTGAAACCACCGTGACCCGAGTCCTGACGATGAACACAGAATTTCGCAAATCGCTGCCCGGCACTTCGCTGGATTATTTCGACGTTCGCGCTGCCGTGGAGGCCATCCGCCCCGGCGCCTATGACGGCCTGCCCTACACCTCCCGCGTGCTGGCGGAAAACCTCGTGCGCCGCTGCGATCCGGCCGCGCTGCGCGAGTCGCTGCTGCAACTGATCGAGCGCAAGCGCGACTTGGATTTCCCATGGTTCCCGGCGCGGGTGGTGTGTCACGACATCCTCGGCCAGACCGCCCTGGTGGACCTGGCCGGCTTGCGCGACGCCATCGCCTTGCAGGGTGGCGACCCGGCGCAGGTCAACCCGGTGGTGCCAACCCAACTGATCGTCGATCATTCCCTGGCGGTGGAAAGCGGTGGTTCCGACCCGCAAGCCTTCGCCAAGAACCGCGCCATTGAAGACCGCCGCAACGAAGACCGCTTCCACTTCATCAACTGGACCAAGAAAGCCTTCAAGAACGTCGATGTGATTCCGCCGGGCAACGGGATCATGCATCAGATCAACCTGGAAAAAATGTCGCCGGTGATCCAGCAGCGTGACGGCGTTGCGTTCCCCGATACTTGCGTCGGCACCGACAGCCACACGCCCCACGTCGATGCCCTGGGCGTGATCGCCATCGGCGTCGGTGGCCTGGAAGCCGAAAGCGTCATGCTCGGTCGCGCTTCATGGATGCGCCTGCCGGAAATCATCGGCGTCGAGCTGACCGGCAAACTGCAACCGGGCATCACCGCCACCGACATGGTGCTGGCGCTGACCGAGTTCCTGCGCAAGCAGAAAGTCGTCGGCGCGTGGCTGGAGTTCTTCGGCGAAGGCGCCAGTGCCCTGACCTTGGGCGACCGCGCGACCATCTCCAACATGGCCCCGGAATACGGCGCCACGGCGGCGATGTTCCATATTGACCAACAGACGATCGATTACCTCAAGCTCACCGGCCGCGAAGACACCCAGGTGCAGTTGGTGGAAACCTATGCCAAGCACGTGGGCCTGTGGGCCGATAGCCTCAAGGACGCGCAATACGAGCGTGGCCTGACCTTCGACCTGTCGTCGGTGGTGCGCAACATGGCAGGTCCCAGCAATCCCCACGCCCGTGTCGCGGTGTCGGATCTGGCTGCCAAAGGCATTTCCGGCCAGTGGGACGATGTGCCCGGACAAATGCCCGACGGCGCGGTGATCATCGCCGCGATCACCAGTTGCACCAACACCAGCAACCCGCGGAATGTGATCGCCGCCGGCCTGCTGGCGCGCAACGCCAATCGCTTGGGTTTGGCCCGCAAACCGTGGGTCAAGTCGTCCCTGGCGCCTGGTTCGAAAACCGTGGCGCTGTACCTGGATGAAGCCGGCCTGACGACCGAACTCGAGAAGCTGGGCTTCGGCGTGGTGGCGTTCGCCTGCACCACGTGCAACGGCATGTCCGGCGCGCTGGATCCGGTGATCCAGCAGGAAATCATCGACCGCGACCTGTACGCCACCGCCGTGTTGTCGGGCAACCGCAACTTCGACGGGCGTATCCATCCGTACGCCAAGCAGGCGTTCCTGGCTTCGCCGCCGCTGGTGGTGGCTTATGCCATCGCCGGGACCATTCGCTTCGATATCGAGAAGGATGTGCTGGGCGTGGTGGACGGTCGCGAGATTCGTCTCAAGGACATCTGGCCGAGCGACGAAGAAATCGACGCGGTGGTCAAGGCTTCGGTGAAGCCGGAACAGTTCCGCCAGGTGTACATCCCGATGTTCGCCATTCAGGAAGACACCGGGCCGAAAGTGACGCCGCTGTACGACTGGCGCCCACAAAGCACCTACATCCGTCGTCCACCGTATTGGGAAGGCGCATTGGCCGGGGCACGACCGCTCAAGGGCATGCGCCCGCTGGCGGTGCTGCCGGACAACATCACTACCGATCATTTGTCGCCCTCCAACGCGATCATGCTGGACAGCGCCGCCGGGGAGTACCTGGCAAAAATGGGCTTGCCGGAAGAGGACTTCAACTCCTACGCGACTCACCGTGGCGACCACCTGACCGCGCAACGCGCCACTTTCGCCAACCCGAAACTGTTCAACGAAATGGTCCAGGAAAACGGCAAGGTCAAGCAGGGCTCCCTGGCCCGGGTCGAGCCGGAAGGCAAGGTCATGCGCATGTGGGAAGCGATTGAAACCTACATGGAACGCAAGCAGCCGTTGATCATCATTGCCGGTGCCGATTATGGCCAGGGTTCGTCGCGGGATTGGGCGGCCAAGGGCGTGCGCCTGGCCGGTGTCGAGGCGATCGCTGCCGAAGGTTTCGAGCGCATCCACCGCACCAACCTGGTGGGCATGGGTGTGTTGCCGCTGGAGTTCAAGCCCGGTACGGACCGCAAGACCCTGGGCATCGACGGCAGCGAAATCTATGACGTGATCGGCGAGCGCACGCCGCGAGCGACACTGACCCTGGTGATCACTCGCAAGAACGGCGAGCGCGTCGAAGTGCCGGTGACCTGCCGCCTCGATACCGCCGAAGAAGTGTCGATCTACGAAGCCGGGGGCGTGCTGCAACGCTTCGCCCAGGATTTCCTTGAATCGGCGGTTGCCGTTTAAATCGCTTGGGTGGCCCGTTCTCCGGCCACCCGTTTTTTCAGGAGTTGGAGCACATGGCTCACTCGCCTCAAATCAAGATCCCCGCGACCTACATGCGTGGCGGCACCAGCAAAGGCGTGTTCTTCAGCCTGCAAGACCTGCCCGAAGCCGCCCGCGTCCCCGGTCCGGTGCGTGACGCGTTGTTGCTGCGGGTCATTGGCAGCCCCGATCCGTATGAAAAGCAGATCGATGGCATGGGCGGCGCGACGTCCAGCACCAGCAAGACCGTGATCCTGTCCAAGAGCACGCGCGCCGGCCACGACGTCGATTATCTGTTCGGCCAAGTGTCCATCGACAAACCGTTCGTGGACTGGAGTGGCAATTGCGGCAACCTGTCGGCGGCGGTCGGGTCATTCGCTATCAGCAGTGGTTTGGTTGCGCCTGGCCGTATCCCGCAGAACGGTCTGGCCGTGGTGCGGATCTGGCAGGCCAACATCGGCAAGACCATCATTGCCCATGTGCCAATCACCGAGGGCGAGGTGCAGGAAACCGGCGATTTTGAACTCGACGGCGTGACGTTTCCGGCCGCCGAAGTGCAACTGGAGTTCATGGATCCGGCGGCCGAGGAGGAGGGCGGTGGCGGCTCGATGTTTCCCACCGGCAATCTGGTGGATGACTTGGAGGTGCCCGGCGTCGGTACGCTCAAGGCCACGTTGATCAACGCGGGTATCCCGACGATTTTCATCAATGCCAGAGACGTTGGTTACACCGGCACCGAGTTGCAGGGTGCCGTTAATGGCGATCCCAAGGCCTTGGCGATGTTCGAAACCATCCGCGCCCACGGTGCGTTGCGCATGGGCTTGATCAAGCATCTGGACGAAGCTGCCCAGCGCCAGCACACCCCGAAAGTCGCGTTCGTCGCGCCGCCGACGGATTACGTTTCATCGAGCGGAAAAGCCGTGGCTGCGCGGGACATCGACCTGCTGGTGCGGGCGTTGTCCATGGGCAAGCTGCACCACGCGATGATGGGCACCGCCGCTGTCGCCATTGGTACCGCCGCAGCGATTCGCGGGACACTGGTGAACCTGGCGGCGGGTGGCACCGAGCGTAACGCGGTGCGCTTCGGGCATCCGTCCGGCACTTTGCGCGTGGGCGCCGAGGCGAGCGAGGTCAACGGCGAATGGACCGTGAAAAAAGCCATCATGAGCCGCAGCGCGCGGGTCTTGATGGAAGGTGTCGTGCGGGTGCCAGGGAATGTCCTGAGCTGACTGGGCCGCGGTGGGAACGAGTCCATTCGCTCCTGTCGTCATGCCTTGGTCAGCGCCGCGACGACCAGCTCCACATTGCTTTCCAGTTCCGCCACCGGATCGGCGCTGTCGGTACTCAATACCCGTAACTGACTCCCGGCTTCGGCAATGGCCGCTTTCAACGCATCCGACGGCTGGCGGTGATGGAGCACCAGTGCCACGTCGTTTTCTTTCAGCGTTGCGGTCAACTGCTTGAGGGCTTCGGCGGTCCATTCGGCGTCGGGCCGGGCATCGGTGCCGATTGCGTCCAGATTCAGTCCGCTGATCAGATAACCTAAATGTTCGCTCAGGCTGAGCACGCTCAGGTTGTCAGCGCCGGCGAGGCGTTTCTCGCTGTCGGCGCTGAGCTTGAGCAGGCGTTGCTTGAGCGCCGCCAGGTTGGCATCGATTTTTGTTTTGTCCGCCGGGGCCAGGCGCACAAGGTCGGCGGCAATCACGTCGGCCATGCGGCCCAGGTTATGGCTGGCCATCCACGGTTGGCTCGCCAGGCCATCGGCCATGCCCGGTTGCACGGCGATACCGGGCAGGGCGCCGTCCACCGGGCGCGCCGCGTCGACCTCGACGATGCGGATATTGCTGCGCCGGGCCATGGGGTATAGCGGATCGTCCGGCCACAACGAGCGCAGGCCTATCACTGCGTCGGCGTCGCTGGCCAGTTTGCTCAAGGCCGGCGCGCCACGGCCGCTGAAGTAGGCACTCTGGCGGGTTCCGGGCAGGTTGGCGGGCGCGGCCCGCTCCAGGCTGACCTTGGTGCCTTTGAGCAAGGTCTCGCTCAACCCATAGGTGACCGGCAATGACGCCAGCAGACGGAGCTTTTCGTCGGCGAAAGACGAGGTGACAGCCATGCCGCATAACGCGACGGCCAGGGTCAATTGTCGCAATGAAAAAACCATTTATCCAAGATTCCCTTTGAGGCTGGGGACGACACCACGGGCGATGGCGCTCAGGGCGAAAGCGATGCCGGCCACCAAAATGATCGCGGCACCGGACGGGATCGGCAGGTCGAACACAATCGGCGCGAGAATCCCGCACAAGGTGCTGACGGTGGCGATCAGCACGGAACACCAGAAAAAGCCTTTCAACGATTGGCTGAGCAAGCGCGCCGCCGCCGCCGGAATCACCAGCAACGCGCCCACCAGAATGGCGCCGATGACCTTTACCGCCGCCACGGTGATCAGCGTCACCAACACCACGAACAGATAATCCAGCGTCTTGACCGCCACCCCGCGAACCGCCGCCAGTTGCGGGTTGAAGCTGGCGAGCATGATCCGGTTGTACAACGGCAGCGCCAGGGCCATCACCAGCGAGCCGACCACCGCCAGCACCACGAGGTCGTTGCCATTGACCGTGAGCACCGAGCCGAACAACACGTTTTCCAGGATGTGCACGTTGATCTTGCCCGCCAGGATCAACAGCAGGCTGGCGCCCAGGGCCAGGGACACCGAAAGGAAGACGCCGATCAGGGTGTCCGGTGCCAGGCCGGTGCGATTGCGCAAGTAATTGAGCAAGATGCCAAACAACAGGCAGTAGCCGAACAGGCTGCCGTAGGGCCCGGTGTAGGGTTCGCCGAGCAGGATACCGATGGCCACGCCAGTCAGCGCCGCATGGCCCACCGCCTCGGAGAAAAACGCGAAGCGCTTGACCACTACCAGCGTGCCAAGGCCGCCCAGCACCGGCCCGATCAATAGCCCGGCCAGCAAGGCATTGACCACGAATCCATAGGCCAGCGCCTCGGGCAGATAACCGGACGACGCCCAGCCCTGGATCATCAAGCGAAAGGCTTCGTAACTCATCCTGCGGCGCTCCCGTTCGTGCGTGGATGGGTGGAAAACAGCGTCAGCAGGCGTTCCGGTGTCAGGGTCTGGCGCGGCGGGCCATCGAACAGTACGCGGCGATTCAGGCCGGTGACGCGGTCAGCCAGGCGCCCGACGGCTTCCAGGTCGTGTTCGATCCACAGCACCGTGATCCCGGCAAGGCGCCAGTCCTGTAGCAATTTTTCAAACACCTGGATGCCTGCCTCGTCCAGCGCCGACATCGGTTCATCCAGCACCAGCAATTGCGGTGAAGGAATCAGCCCCTGGGCCAACAACACCCGCTGGCGTTCGCCGCCGGACAGCGCGCCCATGCGCCGCTTGCGCTTGTCCTGCATTCCGACCCGCTCCAGGGCCTGGCCGATGGCGCCAGCGTAGTGTTTGCTCAGGCCGAGAAAGGCTGGCCGCCGCTGACACATCGCCGCCATGAAATCATCCACGGTCATGGGCAAGCCCCGGTCGAACTCCAATGCCTGGGGCACGTAGCCGATCACCCCAGGCTCGCCCGGCCATTGCAGGCTCAAGCGGCCCTGATGCGGCATCTGCCCGAGCAAGGTCTTGATCAGCGAACTCTTGCCGCCACCGTTGGGCCCGACCAGCGCATGGATGCTGCCCGGTTGTACCTGGAATGCCACGCTGTCGAGAATCGTGGTGCGACCCAGGTTGAGACCGATGTCGGCGAACTCGATCAGGGGGCCGGCGTGTGGCTGGATAACGGTTTGCTGGACGGTCATGCGCCGGACTCCTGGATCGCTCGGACTACCGTGTCGAGGTTGCCGGTCATCTCCTTTTCGTACTTCTCGGCGCTGTAGTCGCCGTACGAGATGTGCGAGAGCGGGTAGAGCTTCACCCCCGATTCACGCTGGATGGTGTCGACGTAGGTAGATGGGAAGTCCATCTCCGAGAAGATCACTTTCACGTCCAACTCACGCAGTTGGTCGATGGTCTTTTTCAATTGGCTGGGGCTGGGCTCGATGCCGTGGGCGGGCTCGACCACGGCGGTGACTTCCAGGCCGAATTCGCGCAACAGGTAGTCGTAGGCGGCGTGCACTGTGGCGACCCGCAGTTCGGCGTTCGGCGCCTGGGTCAGCTTTGCCAGGGCGGCGGCACGCATCTGCCGCAGGCGCTTGCCATAGGCGCGGGCGTTCTGCGTATAGGCCTTGGCATTGTCCGGGTCGAGCTTGCCCAATTCCCGGGCGATGTTGTTGACCTGGGCGATGGACGCGCTGATGGACAGGAAAGTGTGTGGGTTCACGACCTTGCCCGCGCCTCGTGCGGCGGTGCCGGTGGCGGCCAGCAAGGGTACGTTTTCGTTGGCCTCTATGACCTTGACGTCCGGGGTTTCGCTGGCGGCGATCATGCGGTCGGCGAAATCGTCGTGGCCTACGCCGTTGAGCACGATCACGTCCAGGCCGCCGATGCGCTTGATGTCTTGCGCGCGGGGTTCATAGGCGTGAGGGTTGAAACCCGCCGGGATCAACGGCACCACTTCGGCCTTGTCGCCGACGATGTTGGCTACGTAGCTGTAATAAGGGTGCAAGGTGATGCCGATGCGCAGGCGCTTGGGTGTTTCGGCGCTCGCCAGTGGGGCGACCAGGCAAGCGAGCAGGCCGATCAATAGCAGGCGCAGCAAGGGGCGGCGTTGAAATGCAATAGGCATGGGCAAACGGTCTTCTCTCGAAAAAAAACGTGGAGTCAGTGCCGGTGCTGACGGGTTACGCCGGCATCGAATTGCGCGACGATCTGTTGCCAGCCGGCGGCGGACAAGGCGGCGTCGTCCAGTGCCGCGGGAGCCGTCGGAGAGTTGTTGCGGTTAAGCCAGATGTCCGGGGCGGCATCGGACGCTTCGCTGATGCGCATCAGAAAGGAGCCTGAGACCGATGGACTCGTGCTCGCGCCGAAGTAGGCTTGTCCGTCCAACAGTTGCCAGGCGTGGTCGCCTCGACTGACGGAACTGGCGTCGTGGGCGAACGGCGCAAAACCTTCGTCGGCCAAGGCTTGCGGGCCGGGGAGGGCTTGCTCGCTTTCGCGCAGAAGGCGGATCTCATCCAGCGTCACCCGCAGGTCGGCATAGATGCCTTGCTCGGCGGCGCTGAGGTCGCGGCGAGCATCCAGTTGATAGCTCTCCAGACGCGCGACGTCCTGGGTTTCCCCGTGCCAAGCCACGACCGAGCCGGCGCCCAATACGATAACCAGGCACAGCAGCAACACGTAGAGCGTTTCATGGCCGGCCCCGGCGGGGCGGATGACTTGGGTTGTAGGTGCGCTCATGGGGCCTCGATGTCGGCTTGGTCGATTTCCACTACGTGGCCGGGACCTGCGTCGAAGAGCACGTAGAATTCGGCGTTCGGCTTTTTGAAGGTCAGGGTCGAGTCGGCGCCGAGCTTGCCGGGGACCAGGATGGTTTCGTCGTAGCCGATGACGTCCAGCGTCACCCCTGGGGCGCCGCTGCCGTCGGAAAAACCGCCCGTGCATTGGATCTGTTCGGCGTCGATGGCCTTGCATTCGCACATCGGGTTGTGGGCCAGTGCGCTGGTGCTCAAGCCTGCGCAGAGCAGCAGCGCCAGGCTGTTGAAAGAGGCGCGGAGGGTCATGGACGGGCTCCTTGGGATTTCAACCAGGCGACGGTGGCCGGGGAGGCCTGGCTCAGGGGAATGGAAGCTTGATGCATCGAACCGTCCCAGCCTTCAAGGGTGATCCACAGTTCGGCGTCTGGCTGGGTCTTTTTCGGCACTGGCAGCAGGGCGCCCATGCGATACGGCGAGCCGAAGAAAATCACCCCGGCGGCCCGCAGGCTGCGCGGTTTACCGATGCGCAAGTAGGTGGCCTTGACCTGGCTGATGCAGCGCTGGCAGAGGGCGGCATTGAAGTGTTTCATCGGGCCGGCGGGCCCCTGGGTGCGAGGCGCTTCATTGCGAAACTCCGCCAGGCGTAGGCTCCACGGCCCGACCTGGACCTCGCCGACTTCACGCTCGCCAAGCCCCCCGTCTCCTCGGAACAGAGCCGCTTCTGAGAAATACTTAGGCATGAAACCCAGGGGAATCAACAGCAACAAGACGTTGAGGTGGAAACGCCATTTGTGCCAGAACTGGCCCAGGCGTGAGGGTGATGTCGTCGTGGTGGACGGGTTCACAGGTTGCCCTCCGGCGAGTCACGGTGCGAGGACGGCTGCAATAAAGG
The DNA here is from genome assembly GCF_014268645.1 of Pseudomonas sp. SWRI154. Classification (NCBI taxonomy): domain Bacteria; kingdom Pseudomonadati; phylum Pseudomonadota; class Gammaproteobacteria; order Pseudomonadales; family Pseudomonadaceae; genus Pseudomonas; species Pseudomonas sp. SWRI154. The sequence continues at coordinate 11,022 of NZ_JABWQW010000010.1, read as the reverse complement.
CGCGGCCAAGGCCTGTCGTGCGGGTTTCTGGCTGCGCTTGAAGGCGTTGGCGGTCGCCAGGGCCGTGCGTTTGGTCCAGATCAACAGGCCGCTGAGGACCATCAGGCTCAGGACCAGGCCAAAGAAGAACCAGATGAGCTTGATCCATAGTCCGCCGAAATCCCCGGTGTGCAACGGGCGCATCGATTCGGTGACGAATTCCAGCGCGGTACGGTCCGACAACAAGCGCGAGGCGTCCACGTCACCGTTGTAGGGATTGATAGTCGCGGTCTGGAACATCAGCGGATACCAGCCGCGACCGCCGATTTCCAGATGGCTGTAGGCGTTGAAGGGCAGGCTGACGAAGCTCGCCTCCAGCCCTGGGATTCGCTGCTGGGCGATTTCGATGGCGCGATCCAGGCTCAGCTGTGGCGGCGGCACGCCATCGGCCGAGAGCGGAACGCTTTCGCGGGCCACTACCGCGACGACCGGTGCACTGGAGATGGAAATCCCGTTGTCGGCGAGCGCGGCCTCGATCAGGAACCAGACGCCAGTGATGGAAATGACCGCAATGAACCAGATCGACCAGATGCCGCTGAGCCGATGGAAGTCCCCCCAGAAAATACGGGCGCCGTGACGGATGCGCAGGGTCGGACGGAAGAAACCCTTCCAGAAACGCTTGTAGACCACCAGCCCGGTCACCAGGGACGCGAGCAGCGGCAGGCCGAGGAAAGACACCAGGTACCAGCCCCAGCTGTAACCGTTGGTGAATGGCACCAGCCACCATCCATGCAGTGCACGTGTAAAGGCCCTGAAGTTGAACGCCGGGGCCGATCCCTGGATGACGCCGCTGTAGGGATTTACGTAGACGGTGTCAGGGCGACCGTCGGGGTAGGTGACCTTGGCCTCCAGGGCGAAATGCGATTCTTCCGGACGCACGATGCTTTGCACTTGGGTCAGCGGTTGGGCCTGCTTGATGGCGGCAATCACCTGGTCGTAGCTGAGCAGCGGGGCATCGTCCGAGGGCTCGCTGGCGCGCATTTCAGGGTTCACCAGCCAGACAATCTCCTGGCTGACCACCGCCAGGGTGCCGGTGACGCAAACTATCAGGACGAAGAACCAGATGGGCAGCGCCAGCCAGCTATGAACCAGGAACCAGAGTTTTGAACGGGATTTCTTGGACATGATTGGGCGTCTTGATTCGATGAAAGGTTCTGTGTCACGGGCTTCGTAACGCCATGAACCCTGGGAAAACAGACCGTGGCTTTTGCCGACGCGGCCTGCTGCATCTAATTAAGACGAATGAGCGAGCGAAATCCCGAAAGAGAAGATGAAAGAAAATGTTTCGCGTTTACTGTTCATGACTTTTTGGCGAGGAAGTTCCCTCGCCAAAAAGGCTTTGGACCAGTCAGCCCTGCTGTTGGAACATCTCCCTGGCTCGCTGCTCGATCTGTTCCTGGCTCAGATCCTCCTTGTGCGTCGCCAGGAACCACAGATGCCCGAAGGGATCTTTCAGGGTCCCGGTGCGATCACCATAAAATTGATCCTTGACCTCGGAAATCACTGTGCCTCCGGCTTCAATCGCTTGGGTGAAGGCACTGTCCACGTCTTCGACATATAAATGCAGTCCCACCGAGGGCGATCGGTCCGGGTTGCTCAGCGGGCCCTGATCGCAAGGCGTGCCGAGCATGATCGGATAACCGTTGATTCGCAGCTCGGCATGTCCGATACCCCCATCGGGCATGGCCAGGCGCATCACCTCCGTGGCGTTGAAGGCATTTTTATAGAAATCGATGGCTTCGGCGGCTTTTTGAATGCCCAGGTAGGGCGTGATGCTGTGGAAACCTTCCGGAATCGCTTTGACGCCCATGACGCTTCTCCTTGGTTGTTATGGGAGGCGAAGAAAGTCTTCGTCGATTTGCGCTCACCCACTATAGGCCGGCCATCGCGGCTGGGCTCATGTCCCGACGAACGCCTCAAGGTTCGTCCAGCAAATGCGCCCCAGGTCCAAGCTTGCCTAATACGTCGCCATGATTGCGCAGCGGGCAACTCTCCATTGATAGACAACCGCAGCCGATACAACCGTTGAGCCGGTCGCGCAGCGCGACCAGTTGATTGATGCGCTCATCTAGGTTCCGGCCCCACTGCGCCGACAAAACCTTCCAGTCGGTCGCCGTTGGTGCGCGGTTGTCCGGGAGGTTCTTCAATGCCTCGCCAATTTCCGCCAGAGGAATACCCAGGCGCTGGGCGACCTTGATCAGCGCCACGCGCCGCAGGACTTCGCGAGGGTAGCGACGCTGATTGCCCGTGTTGCGGGTACTTTTGATCAGGCCCTTGGATTCATAAAAATGGAGCGCCGTGACTGCCACGCCGCTGCGGGCGGCGACTTGGCCGACAGTAAGTTGCTTGTGAATATTGAGAGGTGCTGGCAACTGAATCACCGCTTGACCTTGACTTAACTAGAGGTTTTACCCTGCAGACCTTCGGATCGCAAGATTCGCCTTACGTGGACGGGGACCTTTCATGCAATCGCCAAGTAATAACCGCAGTTTCACGCAACTGATCGAATTCGATATCGAGCCGCAGTCGCTGCAGGCGCTGGTAATCGCCCTGACGAAGCAGACCGAGCGTCTGGCCCGTGACCACCTGGGCTTCCTCAGTGCCAGTATCCAGGCCAGCGACGACGGCCGGCGGGTACTCAATTATTTGCAATGGCAAACCCGCGAAGCGGGTGAGGCGGCGTTTCGAAGTTTCGAAAACGGCGAGGAGAATTTCTGGCAGTTGATTCAGGCGCACCGGGCCAAAGCGGTGACGTTCGGCTCGTTCCAGGTACTGCACGACATCGAGCGCAGCCTGGACAACGCGCTGCAGTGCCGGTGGCTCAGGCAAGCGCAACGAGAAATCCGAGAGGGCGATACCCACTATCAAAACCGTTGATTTCTGCCGTGCCGGGGCGGCGGGTAGCCTTTGTTCATCGCCCAACTCCAGAACATCGGACACCCGCCATGAATCGTATCCTTGCTGTCTTGCTGCTGTTGACTGTCACCGTATTGAGCGGTTGCGCCAGCTCTTCGCCGGAGCTGCGTCCCTACACCGCCGAGGAATCTCGCGAGTTGGCCCTTGAAGCCTTGAATCGCCGCGGCCTTTCGTTTGACGAATACCATGCGAAAAAAGCCGAACTGCTTGGACCTTCGCAGAAAAATGTCGGCTTTGATGAGCGTGGCGAAATGAATGCCGAGCAGACCGTCCAATTGCCTGGCCGGCCAAGCTGAGGGACTGTACCGCTCGAAGTTTTGCCTAACTGTCCATGGGTTTGCGCCGGGACGTGGGGTAGGGTCACTAGCTGACTGCCCCGACGGATTGACCTGGCATGACCCTCTCGCTTGACCTGCTGCTGGGCTTCGCCCTGTTTGCCCTCGTGACCTCGATCACGCCAGGCCCCAACAACACCATGTTGCTGGCCTCGGGTGTCAATTTCGGTTTCAACCGCACCATTCCTCACATGCTGGGCATCACCTGCGGGTTCTTTTCCCTGGTGTTGGCGGTGGGCCTTGGCCTGGGCGCGGTGTTCCAGGCCTACCCGCTGCTCTACACCGTGCTGCGCTACGTCGGCGCGGCGTATCTGATGTACCTGGCGTGGAAGATCGCTCATTCCGGTCCTGTTTCTGACAGTGGAACCGGGGACAACAAGCCGATCAGCTATTGGGGCGCGGCGGCGTTCCAATGGGTCAATCCCAAGGCCTGGATCATGGCCATCGGTGCCATCAGTACCTACACGCCTCTGCAAGGCTACTTTTTCAACGTGGTGGTGATCGCGACGGTGTTTGCCCTCATCAATCTGCCAAGTGTCAGCTTGTGGGTGGTTTGCGGCAGCCTGTTGCGCAATTTGTTGCGTGATCATCGATGGCTGCGCCTGTTCAACTGGGGCATGGCGCTGCTGTTGGTCGCATCGCTGTATCCGTTGTTGCTCGAAAGCGTGAGCTGAGGGCTGAGCTTCGACGCGATGCCTGCTAAGCTCGCTTTTCCAGGAGCGTTCCTACGCACTTTTAAACGAAGTCCGACTTCTTTAAGGTCTTGATCAGGTATAGCTTGTCTCGAACCCAACGAGGGCATCCTGATCCCGGAGCAGGCTCTGCGAGTTTCTTATGAATAAGCGTCCTTTGTATTTCGATTATGCCGCCACTACGCCGGTGGATGAGCGAGTCATCCAGGTCATGGTCCAGTGCCTGGGGTTTGACGGTAATTTTGGCAATCCGGCTTCCAGCTCCCATGCCTTCGGACAGGAGGCCCGGCGTTCCGTGGAACAGGCGCGCGTGCAGGTGGCCCACTTGGTTGGGGCTCAACCCGGGCAGATCGTCTGGACGTCCGGCGCCACCGAATCCAACAACCTGGCCATCAAAGGCGTGGCCCAGATGCGCGGTGCGTGCGCAGGCCATGTCATCACCAGCCTGATCGAACACAAGGCGGTTCTCGACACCGTCAGGCAGCTCGAGGAAAGTGGCGTCGCGGTGACCTGGCTGGCGCCGGACGCCGATGGACTGATCAGTCCGCAAGCGGTTCGCGAGGCGTTGCGTGACGACACATTCCTGGTGTCGCTGATGCTGGTGAACAATGAGTTGGGCACCCTCAATGATGCCGTCGCCATCGGCGAAATCGTTCGCGAGCATGGCGCGCTATTCCACATGGACGCGGCCCAGGGCGCCGGCAAGGTGGGCATCGACCTGGCCCGGTGGCCGGTGGACCTGATGTCTTTTTCCGCGCACAAGATCTACGGCCCCAAGGGCATCGGCGCGCTTTATGTCGGTGATCGCGCGCGGACGCACCTGTCGGCCCAGATCCATGGTGGAGGTCATGAAGGTGGCTTGCGCTCCGGTACCCTGGCCACCCACCAGATTGCAGCGATGGGCGCGGCATTCGAACTGGCGGCGCAGTTCTTTGATGAAGAACTCGCCAAAATCACTCGGTTGCGCAATCGTTTGCTTGAGCCGCTGCTGGCGTTGCCCGGTGTATGTATAAATGGCAGTGCGAACCGCCGGATCCCTCACACACTGAGCGTTACTTTCAACGAAGGCGAATTCAACCCGGCGACGCTGGGCGCATCGATTGCATTTTCCGCGACCTCGGCCTGCAACTCGGCGCAGAACACCCCGTCCCACGTGCTCCTTGCCCTCGGGCACGATGCGCGTGCGGCCGGGCGGACCATCCGCTTGAGCCTTGGTCGCTTTACCAGCGAGCAGGATGTCGATGAGGCCGTGCGGTTGATCAAGGTAGCCTGCACGGCTGCGCCGGCTTTCTGGGCGGCAGCGCCCTGAGCCGAACGTGTTTGGCATCGAACAATAAATTGATTAGCAGGAGTAATGATGAGCACCCAGCCTTTGACCGCGGGACAGATTCCCCAGCGCCTGGCCCGAATCCGCCAATTGATGAGCGAGGAGGGCGTTCACGCGCTGCTGGTTCCATCAGCCGACCCGCATCTATCCGAGTATCTGCCGGGCTACTGGCAAGGGCGCCAATGGTTGTCGGGCTTCCATGGCTCGGTCGGTACCTTGATCGTCACTGCGGATTTCGCCGGGGTCTGGGCCGACAGTCGTTATTGGGAGCAGGCCACACAGGAGCTGGAGGGCAGCGGCATCGAGCTGGTCAAACTCATTCCCGGCCAGCCTGGCCCATTGGATTGGCTGGGCGAGCAGACGCCTGAAGGCGGCGTGGTTGCAGTTGACGGTGCGGTGATGGCCGTGGCGTCGGCCCGAACGTTGAGCAGCAAGCTTGAGTCGCGTGGCGCGCGATTGCGTACTGATATCGACCTGCTTCAGCAGGCCTGGACCGATCGCCCGGAACTGCCTGGTCAACCGGTGTACGCTCACCTCCCACCACAAGCGACGGCCAGCCGTGTCGAGAAGCTTGCCAAGCTGCGGGAATCTCTCAAGGAACGCGGCGCCGATTGGCATTTCATCGCCACGCTGGACGACATCGCCTGGCTGTTCAACCTGCGCGGCGCGGATGTGTCGTTCAATCCTGTATTCGTTTCCTTTGCCTTGATCAGCCAACAGCGGGCAACACTGTTTGTCGCCCTGGGCAAAATCGATGCATCGCTGCGTGCCCTCCTCGAACAGGATGGCGTGACGTTGCGCGACTACAGCGAGGCCGCGGCCGCTTTGCGTGAAGTGCCGAGCGACGCGAGCTTGCAAGTTGATCCGGCGCGGGTCACGGTCGGATTGCTGGACAACCTCAACAGCGGCGTGAAGCTGGTCGAAGGGCTCAATCCCACGACACTGGCCAAATCGCGCAAAAGCCTGGCCGATGCCGAGCACATTCGTCTAGCCATGGAGCAGGACGGGGCGGCACTCTGCGAATTCTTCGCCTGGCTGGAGAATGCCTGGGGCCGCGAACGCATCACCGAGCTGACCATCGATGAGCACCTGACCGCAGCGCGCAAGCGTCGGCCGGATTTTATTTCCCTGAGCTTCAATACCATCGCAGCGTTCAATGCCAATGGCGCGATGCCGCATTATCACGCGACGGAAGAAGCGCACGCGGTTATTGAAGGCGATGGTTTGCTGCTGATCGATTCGGGTGGCCAATACCTTGGTGGTACCACGGACATCACGCGCATGGTGCCGGTCGGAACGCCGACACCAGAGCAGAAGCGAGATTGCACTCGTGTGCTCAAAGGCGTGATTGCCTTATCCCGGGCCAAATTTCCAAAGGGCATCCTGTCGCCCTTGCTGGATGCCATCGCCCGCGCGCCTATCTGGGCTGAACAGGTGGATTACGGCCATGGCACTGGCCACGGCGTCGGTTACTTCCTGAATGTTCACGAGGGACCGCAGGTCATTGCCTACCAGGCCGCCGCCACGCCACAAACGGCGATGCAGCCGGGCATGATCACATCCATCGAGCCAGGCACTTATCGTCCCGGTCGCTGGGGTGTGCGCATTGAGAACCTGGTGTTGAATCGCGAGGCGGGCAGCAGCGAGTTCGGTGATTTCCTTGAGTTTGAAACCCTGACTTTGTGCCCGATCGACACCCGTTGCCTGGAGCCGTCCCTGCTGACCCAGGATGAAAAAGACTGGTTCAACGGTTATCACGCCGAGGTCCAGCGTCGATTGAGCCCGTTGCTGGACGGCGACGCGTTGCAATGGCTGAATACCCGGACTGCGGCAATCTGAGGCGAAGGGATCAGCCAAGGGCTTCACGGACGAAGTCCAGCCGATCCTGGCCAAAAAACAGTTCTGCGCCCACGAACATGCTCGGGGCGCCGAACACCCCACGTCTAATAGCTTCTTGCGTGGTTGTCTTGAGCGCTTCCTTGATCTGTTCATCTGCGGTCAAGGCCAGCACATGATCAGGATCGAAACCGCCCTCGCTCAGGACCGCCGCCACGGTTGCCGGATCGTTCAGGTTGCGGGCATCGACCCACAATGCTCGGAACAGACAATCAACAAAAGCCTCGAAACGCTCGGGCTGGCGCAACTGCATGCCGGTCACGGCACGCATCAGCAGCAATGTGTTGATCGGGAAATAGGGATTGAGTTTGAAATCGACGCCGTAACGTTTGGCAAAGCGATTCAGATCCTTGAACAGGTAAGGACCTTTGGCTGGCACGGTCACCGGCGATGCGTTGCCCGTTGCCTTGAATACGCCACCGAGGAGCATCGGGCGGTAAATCAGTTTGCTGGCGGTTTGTGCGCAAAGCGCGGGTAATTGGGTATAGGCCAGATAGGTGGTCGGGCTGCCGAGATCGAAGAAAAATTCCACAGATTTATTCATCAGCATTGCTCTCTTATTGGTATAGGAAGGAGAGGGCTACCAGCGTTCGCTCCAGGGGCGCAGGTCCAGCTCGAAGGTCCAGGCATCGCGAGGCTGGGTGTGCAGATACCAATAATTTTCAGCAATGTGTCCGGGGTCGAGGATGCCGTCCTCATCCTTGGTTGCGTATTTTTCCGGGAAATTATTGCGAATGAAATCAGTGTCGATGGCGCCGTCGACCACCACATGAGCCACGTGGATATTCATCGGCCCCAGTTCACGCGCCATACTCTGGGCCAGCGCGCGTATGCCGTGCTTCGCCCCGGCAAACGCGGCGAACCCAGATGCGCCGCGCAATCCCGCCGTGGCCCCGGTGAACAGAATTGTTCCGCGCTGGCGCTTGACCATACGCTTGGCCACTTCTCGCGCGTTGAGAAAGCCTGAGAAACATGCCATCTCCCAGATCTTGAAATACTTGCGCGCTGTCTCTTCCAGGATGCTGCACGGCACGTTGGCGCCGATATTAAATACGAAGGCTTCGATCGGGCCGAGTTGAGTCTCGATTTGTTCGATCAATGCAATGACGTCGTCTTCCTTGCGCGCATCGCAGGCGAAACCGTGGGCTTCGCCGCCTTGGGCTCGAATGTCGTTGACCAACGGTTCGAGCTTGTCGGCGCTGCGACGCGTTACACATGCGACGAAACCTTCCTGGGCGAATCGCCTGGCTATGGCGCCGCCTGTGGCATCACCCGCACCGACAACCAGTACGACCTTCTTATTATTCATGATCAGTCCTGTAGGTAAACGATCGTTAGCTAAACGAACGTTATGCTAAGGTTCGGTGGACGTCAAGGTGAGTACCAAGGGGCAGGACGATGCGTTATTCAGCCAATCACAAGATGGAAACCCGGGAAAAGCTGCTCGTTAGCAGCGCCATGTCAGCCAAGAAGTCGGGTTTTTCGACGGTAGGGGTTGATGGTCTTATGAAGGCGATCGGATTAAGCGGCGGGGCGTTCTACAGTCACTTCTCATCCAAGGACGAGCTTTTCAAGGTCATTATCGAGCGAGAGCTCGCTCACAGCCTGGACCGTTTGAGCGGCGACGGGGTGATGGACTCAACGAAACTGCAACGTTGTCTCAAGCAGTACCTGAGCATGAGCCATGTCGAGCAACCCGAAGCAGGGTGCGCCTTGCCGGTACTGGGAGCCGAGATTGCGCGCTCGGATCTGGAGGTTCGTGAAGCGGCACAAGCGTGGATCTGCCGCCTGCACGAAAGTTGGGCGCAAATACTGGGAAGCAGCAGCCTTGCGTGGGCAATCCTGTCGCAATGCGTGGGAGCGTTGGTCGTCGCGCGAATGCTGGCGACACCCGAGGTCCAGCGCGATGTCCTCAAGTCCAGTCATGATGAAATCAGCCGCCGAATAGCCGAGCGGCCATCCGATTGACCTGCGCTTATTTGCAGATGACGATCATGCTGCGGCTGGTGTAGCCGGCGGGGTTGAGTCCGAAGGGATAATCCCCCGGTTCCTCGACGGCGTCGCCCGACTTGGCGATGACCTTGTAGTTTTTTGGGGCGCATGAATTGGCGGCGGTAGCAGCACACTGGTCCCAAGATGACGTCAGGCCAGAGCAATTGATGTGCAGGCCTTTCTTACCGCGTTTGATTTCGGTTTTCGATGTCGCCGCGCAGCCCGCAACCGCAAGTACGGCGATCAATATCAAAATTCGTTTCATTCCCGTCCTTATGCCGTCGTGGATCTTCTGTCTACGTACGGCTGCGTTCGCTTTCGCTTGAAGCGTTCATGACGTCCTGTATGAAAAAATCCATGTCTGGCATTAGGTTACGGGCCTAAACATGGCCTAAATGGCCGGTAAATACCAGAGCTATGTAAAAAACTGCTCAATCCGCCGCAACGGCGGGCTTTGCGGTATCGCCCATGGTCAGTGTCGCGCCGATCGAAGCGAGGATAATGCAGGTGATGGCGGTCCACTGGGCCAGGGACAGGTACTCTTGGAGGAATAACAGGCCCGACAACGCGCCGATCGCGGGCTCGACGCTCATAAGGGTTCCAAACGTACGCGCGGGGATCCGGGTCAGGGAAATCATTTCCAAGGTATAAGGCAGGGCAGTGGAGAGTATGGCGACTGCAATGGCGACCGGGATAAGACTTGGTGTAAGTAGCGCGGCCCCGGCATGGACGATGCCGATAGGGGCTACAAACAAGGCGGCGATCATGACGCCCAATGCCGCGGTTTGCACGCCGTTATCCGCTCCTGCCTTTTGGCCAAACAGAATGTATAGCGCCCAACACACGCCTGCTCCCAGGGCATAGCTGGCTCCGGTCATATCGATGCTGGCGCTGGCTGCTCCGGTTGGTATGAGTAACAGCAGTCCAATCAATGCCAGGGCAATCCAGAGGAAATCGATTGCTCGGCGAGAGGCGTAGATGGCAACGGCCAAGGGACCGGTAAACTCCAGTGCCACGGCAATGCCCAGTGGAACCGTGCGAAGCGACATATAGAAGAGGAAATTCATACCGCCCAGGGCCAATCCGTAGATGACCACGGTGCGCAGAGACTGGGCGGTGAGTTTGGCTCGCCAGGGTCGTAGCAACAGCAACATGATGAGGCTGGCAAAAATGAGCCGCAGCGTAGTGGTGCCTTGGGCGCCTACCACCGGGAACATGCTTTTGGCGAGGGAGGCTCCGGACTGGATGGATGCCATGGCTATGAGGAGCAGGGCAACCGGATATAGGGTAGCTACCAGGTTGCGATTGGGAGAAGTCATTACAGGGTGTCATCCAAGAAAAGGCGAGAAAGACTGGTTTGCGCAATATAGTGCGCATTTCAAACGATACCGTCTATATATAAGACGGATTGGAGCCATTTCGGTCTCGAGGCTGGAAAAGCGAAATAAAGGGTTGACGGAAAATCCTGGGTGTCTATAATTCGCCCCACTTCCGGCGCAGTCGAAACGGAAAACTCCTTGAGTTTCAATGAGTTAAGTAGGTTTCGATGTAGGCGGGCTTCAGTTCATCGAGGCACGGAAGGAGTGGATAGGGCGGTGTTGTTTGGCCCTGTCGACGATTCGATCCTCTCGGTCGAAAGCGGTGTAAAAGAGGTGTTGACAGCAGCGACTAACGCTGTAGAATTCGCCTCCCGCTAACGAGAGATCGAAAGCGCAAGTGGTTGAAGTTGATAAGGAAACTTTGAAAACTTCTAAAAATAACCGCTTGACAGATACACGGGGCGCTGTAGAATGCGCGCCTCGGTTGAGACGAAAGACTCAGCCAA